>CALEOJ010000311.1 GCA_937910425.1 uncultured candidate division WPS-2 bacterium | reverse complement strand
CGCCCCCTCGCCGACGCCGTCGCCGAGCGCGACGCCGCCGCCCGGGGGTCCGCTCGCGGCCTCGCAGAGCGCCGCGGCGTTCTCGCTCGCCGGTCAGTCCACGCCCGTCACGGTGAACGAGCCCGGGTACACCGGCAGCATCGCGGCCGACGCGAGCGCGTGCGCGAACGTCGCGAGCGTTGCGCCGGCGTCGGCGAGCGCGCCGGCGACGTTCACGATCACCGCGCTCGGCTCGGGTTCGTGTGCGATCGCCTTCATCGATGTCTTCGGCCAGCGCGCGACGGTGCGAATCGGCGTGACCGTCACGCAGGGGAGCATCAAGTGACCGCGCGGCGAACGGCGGCAACGCTTGCGCTCGCGCTTGCGGCGAGCGGCTGGGCGGGCGGCGGCCACACCGTCCCGGCGCCACGGCATCCCGGCAGCACTGCGCGCGTCCCGGTGAGCTTCGTCATGCACTGGCCGAGCCGCACGCAGCGTGCGCACCGCCGGCCCGCATTCGTCTCACCGTCGGCCGCGAGCGTCGTCGTCGAGGTGAATCCGGACGCGGCGACCGCGGGTCCCGTGACCTTCGCGAACGCGCCGGCCGGCGGCGGCACGTCGACCGTCGCGATCGACGCCCCGCCCGGCGCGGATGTCTTCGTCATCTCGGTGTACGACCAGCCGCAGGTCGCCGGCGAGACCAGCGCGACCGGGAACGAGCTCGGCCGCGTCCGCGTGACGCAGACGATCGTTGCAAACACGACCAACACGCTCAGCGCGACGGTGGTCGGGACGGTCGCGGCGATTCGCGTCGGCCCGCTCCCGAATCAGAGCAATATCATCCCGATCGCCGGCTCGAACCCAGCCGCATACGAGCTGGTCGGGCGTGCGCCCGCGACGTTCGCCGTCGCGCCGCTCGACGTCGACGGCAACGTCATCGTCCAGCCCGATGCGCCCCCGGCGATCGCGCTCGGACCGAACGTGCGCGCGACCGGGATCCTCGCGGTGACGCCGGTGAGCGGCACGACGGATCAGTTCTCGGTGCAGGCGGTCGCGCCGAACACCACGACGTATCCGACCTCCCTCGCGGCGAGCGCGACCGACGCGAACGGCAACATCGCGACCAGCTCGGCGATCGTCGATGTGACGAGCGCGGTCTACGTCGCGTACGCCGGCGGCGGCACACCGGGGGTCGCGCGCTTCGATCCGCACGGGACACCGCTCGCGCTCCCGGCCGGCGCGTTCCCGGGTCTCGGCAATCCCGTCGCGCTCGCCTACGATCCCGACGACCGCGAGATCCTGATCGCCGACGCCGCGCTCGGCGCTGTGCTCGCGTTCGACGAGAACGGCGCGCCGCTGGCCTCATTCGCCACGCCGGCGGTCGCCGGGGTGAACGGCGTCGTCTACGATCCGCACGACGGCAATGTATACGCCTCGGGCAGCGCGGGCGTGACGGTGTTCGCGCCGAGTGGTGGAGCGCCGAACGGCGGCGTGCCGTCGTCGTTCGCCGCGCCGAACGCGCAAGGCATCGCGTTCGTCGCGAGCTCGGCAACGGGCACGCTGAACCGCATCGCGGTCGGCAGCACCGCGGCGACGCCCGCACTCCGGTTCTACACCGAGAGCGGTTCGGCGGCGGGTAGCGTCACATTGCCGGGGGCGCCGATCGCAGTCGCGTATGCTGCGCCCGTCGGCGTAGGTCAAGTTCCGCAGACGACCGCCCAGCTCTACGTCACTACCGCGGCGGGCGTCATCGCGCGCGACGCGTTCGGAGGCGCCGTCTCGACGGCGACCGATAGCGGCGGACCGTTCGGGATCGCCGTCGATCTGAATTTCGGCGAGCCGCTGGTGACCGAGCGCGGTGCGAACGCGCTCACCGGATACCTCGACGATCTCAGCGCCGTCGACGCGGCGCGCACCTTCGCCACCCCGGCCTCGCTCGGCCTGACCCAACCACAAGGAGTGTGCCATGTCTTCTAGAGCCTGGCCGGTGATCGCTCTCGCGCTCGCGCTCGCCACATTCGCGAGCAGCGCCGACGCGCGCCCGAATCGGCGCCTCGCGACGATGCCCGGGCACCCGATCTCGCAGCAAGTCGCGTTCATGGGCTATCTCCGGGACGGCCGCGTCGCAACCGTGTACACCGACGCTCACGTGACGATCGCACCGCAGCACACACCGCTCCCGGCCGATCCGCGGCAGCGCGGCGCGGCGCTGCGGCAGCGCATCGCCGATCAGCGCTCGGGCCGGCTTGCGAAGGCCGTGCTGCAGCTCCCCGCGGACCGGTATGGCCCGCTCGACGGCGACGTGCCGACGAGCGTGCGCAACCAGATCCTGTTCGACCTGCAGCGCAATCCGCAGCGCTACGTCCCTGGCCGCGTCATCGTGGTGTTCAAACCAGGCGTGACGGTCACGCAGGATCACGCCGCGCTGGCACCGGCTGCGGCGACCGCACTCGTGCGCGGCGTCCTCGCGAAGCGCCGCGACCTGACACCGCACGCGTTCACGGGCGACGCGCGCACGAACCTCACCTTGATGCAGCTCGGCGTCGATCGCGCGGACCGGCTCTTCCCCGGCGTCGACCGCGGAACGCTGGGCGCGATGCGCGGCCGCGCCGAAGGGCGTACGCGGCGTTCGCTCATGCCGTTCGAGAACGCGTTCGAGCTGCACGTCGGTGCCTCGTCGGTCGAAAACGCCGTCCGCACGCTGCGGGCTTCGTCCTCGGT
This sequence comes from uncultured candidate division WPS-2 bacterium, assembly GCA_937910425.1. Taxonomy (GTDB): domain Bacteria; phylum Vulcanimicrobiota; class Vulcanimicrobiia; order Vulcanimicrobiales; family Vulcanimicrobiaceae; genus Vulcanimicrobium. The sequence goes on along the minus strand of CALEOJ010000311.1, from coordinate 6,013 downwards.
CGCCTACGTGTCGCCCGACTACATCGTCTCGTCGACGATCGCCGAGCACCGGCCGATCCCGGCTGAGATCGGACGCGAGATCGCCGGGTACCGCCGCCAGGCGAAGACGTTCGGCCGCGCGACGCGCTCGACGTCGATGCACGGCGTGCCGTCGAACAGCGCCGTCAGCTTCGGGATCCAGGCGATGCTGAACGCGCCGGGCGTCGACGCGATCGCCGCATTCGACGAGATCGGTCAGCGCTGGAGCCAGCTCCCCGGCGCCGGCGAGATCATCACCAACGTCGGCCTCGGCGACGTCTACGACGCATCGGCCGGCGCGAACCCCAGCGATCCGTGCTACTCGATCGCGCAGGGCTTCGGACCGACGACGCATCTGATCGGCGGCCAGCGCTATCTCGACTGGCCGTCGATGCCGTTGATCCCGGCCTGGGTCTCGGACGGCTCCGGCAGTGTGTCGCAGACCGCCGAGGTCTGCGGCGTCGACCCGCAGCTCTTCGAGGTCGGCCTCGATTTCTCGGTGATGGCGCCGCTGCCGCACGATCAGCAGCGGCCCGGCGAAATCGCCGGGCTCGGTACCGACCTGCTCGGGATCGCGCCGGGAGCCTCATACCGCTGGGTCGCGCCCGGCGCGTCGAACGGTGGTGTTGCGACGACCGACACGCTCGCCGCGATGCTCGCCGCGGCGCGCCAGGTGCCGGCACCGAACGTCATGACGGTCAGCATCGGCTTTGGCGCCGACGTCTTCGGTTTTCCGGGCCGGTATCTCGAGGACGATCCGATCGCCCAGGGCGTCGTCGCCGGGATCGTCGCGTCGAACGTGGTCGTCTGCATCGCCGCGAACGACGGCACCCGCCTCGTCACCGCGGCGGCGGTCGGCCCGTCAGGCGGGAGCGCCCCGACGAATGCTGTGACGACGGGCTTCTCCACCCTCGACGACGTGTACTCGACGACCGTGCCGAGCGCGATCCCCGACAGCGGCGCGATCGACGTCGGCGCGACGACGCTCGACGACATCTTCTCGGCGAACCCGCAGGACCCGGCGATGGCAAGCCTCGCCAACGTGAAAGCCTTCACCGAAACGCGATACAACGGGACGCTCGGCTTTTCGAGCGGGTTCGGCAGCCGGGTGAACGTCTCCGCGCCCGGCGATAACATCAGCTCGCTCGCGAAGGGCAACCTCGCCTATGACGGCGTGGGATTGGTGAACACCGGCGGAACCTCCGCGTCCTCGCCCGAGGTTGCCGCTGCCGCTGCCGTGGCGCTGCAAGTCGCGCGCCTGACGGGCCATCCCTTTACGAGCGCGACGCAGCTGCGCGACGCGCTCGTCGCAACCGGGACGCCCGTCGCGAACCCGCCGCACGCCGACGTTCCCTTGAACGTCGGCCCGCAAGTCAGCGTCCGCCGTATCGTCGAGCAACTGCTCGCGGCTTCGGGGAACGCGGTGCAACCGGCGATCGCCCGCGTCGCGGTCCACGGTCGCCGGAGCGGTTCGTACATCGCCGTCACCAACACGAGGGCGGTCAACGATGCGGTCTTCGTGACCGCGCTCGATCCGTCGTACATCAAGCTGGACGGATCGTACACGCGGATCTACCGCGCGCCGTACGTGTCGTTTCCAGGCGTCGACACCGGAGCGGATCTGAACTCCTACATCACGATCGCGCCCGACTGGGAGGGGATCCCCGCCGGCGCCGCTTATCGCCTCACCGTCGCGGCACAGCCGACGAAAGTCGTCGCAACGACACCCTACGCCCGGCTCCTGCCGGCGAAGCTCTTCGCCGCGAGCGGCGTCGCCTTGACGCCCGGCGTTTCGCGGACGATCTCGTTGACCTACAGCGCCTCGCTCGGACTGCACGTCCTCGCCGAATCCACGTTCCAACTGACCTTCGGGCCGCCGGCGGCCGCGTCACGGCTGGTGATGGCGCCGAACGTGCCGCCGGTGGTCAGCGGCGCGACGATCCCGGTGAGCTACGACCTGCGCGGATACCCGTCAGCGCTCCTGAATGCGCCGGTCCTCAACGTTTCGCTGCCGGGAACCGGCGCGGCCAACTCGGAGTTCGCTCTGTATCCGTACTTTTCCGTACCGCTCACCTCGGCGAACGGCACGGTGAACGTTCCGACCTCCGCCCTCGCAGGCGGGGGCACGTACGCGATGTGGATCGACATGCAGCCCGGTATCACCACATTCGACTCCGACATCAGCGATGAAGCCTTCGTTCGCGTCGACGCCGGAACGGCGAGGCCGCCCGCGCCGCTCCTGTCCCCGACCGCCGGCGGCTCGCTCTCGCACACCCTCACCGTTCCGTACCGGAACACGTTCCGCGTCTCGTACGACGTCTCGAACGTCCCCCGCGCGACGGGCGCGATCGTGGAGATCTCGGCGCCGCCGCCGTCGACCTCGTACGATCAGGAGCAGCTGCAGAGCAGCCGCAATACGTTCCGCAATCCGAACGGGAGCGCGGTCGACGACGACGGCGCCGTGACCGGCTCGATCTATCACGTCCAGGCGAACGGTACCACCGGCTCGATCACGATCGACCCTGAGGCGGTTTCGCTCCCGGCTACCGCGAGCGCGAACGTTCGGGCGATACCGACGGCGGGCGGAACTCCGATCGCGGAGGCGAGCGACGCCGATTCCGTGACCTACCTCGGGATCGAACCGATCCTCGGGTTGCCGCTCTCAAACGTCTACCTCAACCCGAACGGTGCCGACGGCTTCCTCGTCGAGTCCGCCGGCCTCGGCACCGCCCAGGCACAAATCTCCCTCTTCGCACTGGAACCCTTCGATCTCGGGACGGGCATCGCGTCCGCCCTGCCGCTGACGTTTACGTCAAACCAAACCATCTTCTTCCCGATAGTGCAGGACGACGTGGGCTTCGCCGAGTCCGCGCTCGATCAAGTGACGATGAACTACTACCGCGCGATCCCGCTCGCCGGCGGGTTCTCGCAATTCACGTTCCCGCCGGGCACGTACGGTCCGTCGAGCCTGATCGAATCGGCCGGAACGAACTCGAGTCCGACCCAATCCGCGTATCTCGGCTTCGACCCGTCGATCGGATCGTTCACCGCCGTGCGCGGCGACGTGACGACCGGGACCTTCGGCGCACCGATCGACGTGACGGCCTTGCTCGGGCCCAACGTCGATCCGCAGGGCCTCGCGTCGGTGGCGTACGATCCCGTCGGAGATCGCGCCTACATTTTGGCGGAAGACTCGACCGTCGCGTGCGACCAGCAGTCGCCGCAGCTCGTCACGGTCGATTTCGGAAGCGGAACCGCGTCGGCGCGTAGCTTGCCGATTGGCGGCGGCGATCTGGGGATCGGTACCCAGGGTTATCAGATGGCGATCGATCCGGCGACCCACGTCATGGCGATCGCGACCAGCTGTCCGCTGAGCGGCCCCTCGCGCGGCACGTACCGGGCCGAGCTCTCCCTGTTGGATCTGAATGGCGGCCAGGTATCGCGGGTGTTCCAGCACACGCTGACTCACGAGCAGCTTCATCACGGTGTCAACGCACTCGTCGGCGGCGACTCCGCGACGATCGGGATCGATCCGGTGAATCACCTCATTCTGCAGCGCTCCATGTTCTGCCCACAGATCGTCGCGGACCTCGACATCAACGCCCGGCCGTGCCTCAACGAGTACGACGAAAGCGGGCGGCTCGTGAAGACGGTCCGTGGCTTGTTCTCGAACGGCTTCTTCGACGGTGGCGTCGTGTTCAACGGCGTGAACGGAACGACGCGGACCGGGGTCGCGATGGGGCAGCAATCCGACGTCACGTTCTTCATCGACAGCTTCGACGTCCAGCCCTATCATTACTGAAGCACAGAGCGCCCGGCATGCGCGGCGACCGGCCAATACCGGCCGCGCGCATGCCGCCACGCGCTACGTCGTCCAGCTCAGGACGTACGTTTGGCTCGTGAACTGGCCGTCGCTGGTCCGTACGTCAGCCGGCGCTGAGCAGGGTCCGGTCGCGCTCATGTGCAGAAGGTACGGCAGCGTATTGCTGTCTTTCGATACTTTCAGCGTGAACGTGCACAGGCCGCCGCCGCCGACGGCGCCGTACGTAAAAGACACCTGCTTGAAGGCGTTCAGCCCGGGCAGCACGTCGGAATACACGGCGTATCCGCTTGCCGGGTCGGTCCCGCCGGGTGGAATTCCGGTGGCCGGCGTGATGAAGCTCGAGACCGTGCTCGGTGCCGGGACCGTGTTCCGGATCATGCTGGCCGATGCGTCGTTGTTCTTGACGACGAGGTCGACGTTGAAGTTGGCGGCGGACGCTTGGACGGCGGTCGCACCGAGGGCGCCGGCGAGCGCGAACGTCGCGATCGCCAGGGCTTTGAGGGGTCGGTTCATGAATCTCTCTCCTGTTGGTTGCCCGTCGCCGGGCGGCTGGCAAGATCGAGCGGGCGGCGTCGTTGTGACGCAGGGATCGCCGCCCGCTCGTCGCTCGTCTCGACGCCGGCTACTTCATCGTGAAACTCACGCCGAAGTCGCCTTTGGTCTTGTCGGGGCCCGTCGTCGTGACGGTGCACGCGACTTGACCCGTCCAGCTCGCGCGCGCGTCCGCGGTGAGGACGAAGCGTCCACCCGTGAAGGCGAGCGAATAGCGGAACGTGCACTCGCGGGTCGGCTCGCCGGCGGCGCGGTAGATCAGCTCGCCCGCCAGCGCCTAGGCGCTGGTGGACGCGATCGTGAACGCGTCGGTCGTTTGCCTCTGGACCGTCGAAAGCGGAGCGTTGTCCGACGTCACGTAGCCGCCCAAGCTCGACGCGCTGGCCGCGTAGGCGAGGTCGAACCCCGTCGCCGCGTTCGTCACGCGCACCCCTGCGACGGGATTCGCAACCGCCGGCAGCGCCGCCGTCAGGACGACGGCGACCGCGCCGAGCGAGCACAGAGCCTGTGACCGTCGGAACATCACACCCGTTTTCTCCGACCTCGCCCGGTTCGTGCATCGGCAGGGCGTCGTCGAGCGAGCTCATCATGCACCGAAATACGCGCGAGGCGCAATATCCTACGGCGACGAGTTTGGCACACGTGTGCCAACCGCGCCGCGTTTCAGCGCCGCTGCGCGACGAGCCGCTCGACGACTGCGATGCTCGCTGCGCGCGCGGCCTCGCGCCGGTCGAACCACGCCGCCGCTCCGGCGACGAGCGTCGTCACGAACGCGCCGAACTCGTCCGGCGCGCGCAACTGTGCTGCGGTCGCGAGCCCGTTCGCGAAGCGCTCGATCTCGGCGAGGTGGTCGCGCAGGTCGTCTTCGCGCAGCTCCGGTGCGAACGACGGCCGCGCCGAGAGTGCCTGATCGCGGCGGAACCGCTCCGACCCGACCCACGCGTCCAGCACGTCGACGACCGCGAGCAGGCGCTGCTGCGCATCGTCCGCGGCGGTCAGGACGCGTTGTTCGAACCGCGCGCCAAATGGTTTGGCCGCGGCGCCGGCAGGCCTCGACGAGCTCGCCGCTCGCCGCGTACATGTTGTACAGAGTGCGGCGGGGCACACCCGCCAAGTCGGCGACCGCACTCATCGTCAGCTCGCGCGGGCCGGGCTGCACGATCTGGTCCGTCGCCGTCTCGAGGACACGTTCGCTCGCGCTCGCCGGTTCGGCGAGGACCGCCTGTGCGCCGGCGTCGCGGACGCGTCGCCGCACGTCGGCGACGAACTGCCGTCCCATCGCGGTGAAGCGGCCGATCCGGTCGGGCGTGTCGTCGCTGAGCGCCACGAGCGCGCGCACCGTCACGTAGTCGGTGGTGCTCCAGCCGCTTATGGCCGCGGCGAGCCGACTGCGCTCGACCGCGCGAAGAACCCTCGATTCACCCGTCATCAGTCACCGTCAGCGTCCTCACCCGCAAGGAAAGCCCACCGGCCACCGGCCCTTGATTTTCTGCATGATACCACACTCCGCGCCCTTGCGCTCCCGCTCGGTGCGCGCAGAGGTCGTACGCGCGGCGTGCGTGAACTCTTTGGACCGACGCAGGACGGAGGGAACGGGTGAGACCTTCAGCGAGATCGCGT
>CALEOJ010000310.1 GCA_937910425.1 uncultured candidate division WPS-2 bacterium | reverse complement strand
GCCGCTTCGGCGGCGCGCTGGTAGTCGAGGTCGAGCGGCATACCCGTTTCGTTACCCGCTCGGGCCGAACTCTCTACCTATATGCTTGGGTGACGTGGAGATAGGCGTGCGGGCGGAGGTCCCCGTCGCAGCGGTCGCACAGGGTGAGCAGCGGCGAGCGTGCCTCGATCCCGCTCCGAAGCTTCCAGACGTGGAGCACGTGGTACGCCCTGCCGAGCAGCACCGCGCAGCGCGCGCAGCGCTCGCCGACGTCGTCGACCACGATCTCGTGCCGGCCGCGCACGTACTTCGGAAAGTAGCGCGCAACGATGCCGCGGTCGCTGAACGTCCTGCCGGGCAGGGCGCGCAGGCGCTGGGAGAGTCCATCCATGGGAGTTCGATTGTGCCTCGGCCCCGGGCTCACAAGCAAGCCGTCGTCCGTTAAGTGTTGGTTGAACTCGGCCCGGCGGGGCCTTGCCACCTTGCGATCCCCTGCTTGCCTGCCGTACAATAGTGCAGACGGGTGTTCCGGCCGCGCTTTGAGGAGCGCGGATTTCTGCATGGGCGGTCCGCGTGTTCGATCACACGTTCAGTTTCTTACGTGCTGCGCTCGGGGCTCCGCTCCGAACGTTCCGCTACCTGTCGAGCGGCATCGGCAGCGTCGACGACCACGTGTGGCGCTGCGGCTGCGCCGCCCGCGAGAGTGGCGGACGCTGCACGCTCGAGGCTTGCGAGCGCCATTCGGGCGTGAATCAGGTGGCCTGGCAGCGTTCCTTGCGCTGACGCCGAAGCGGCGCGGAGCGATGCAACGCAGGCGCCGCCGCTCGTGTTTCCCCGGCAGCTCGAAAGACACCGGAGGAACCTATGCTGCTCTTGCTCGTGATGGCGACGATCGTTGCGGTCGGCCTGATCGCCATCGCGCTCGCCGAACCGTCCCCGACCGAGATCGTCGTGTGGAACGACGAGACCGAACGGCGCCTGCTCCTCAATGAAGGGAAAGTCCGCACCGGCTGGTGGTGAGATGGCGGTTGCATGCGCTCTCGACGCTCCCGATCCCGACGCGATGCTCGCCGTCGAGCAAGTGGTCATCGCCTATCGGGTGCGCATCGTGATGTTCGTCGCGCGCATGCTGCGCGACGAGGCGCGTGCCGAGGACGTGGCGCAAGACGCCTTCGTGCGCGCGTACCGCGCCTTGCAGACCTACCCTGCCGAACGGCGTGCCTCGCTCCACCTGCGGCCGTGGCTGTTCGCGATCGCGCACAATTTGACGCGCAACGCCCTGCGCGACGCACCCCCGGCGAGCGCGCCGCTCGAGCACGACGACGGAGCGCCGCGCGCCGAGTTGACCGACCCTGCCGCGGGGCCCGAGCATCTCGTGCTGCGCGAAGAAGCCTAGGCGTCGGTCGACAAAGCGATCGCGCTGCTCTCGCCCGCGTTGCGCGCCGCCTTCGTGATGCGTTACGTCGACGATCTGCCGTACGACGAGATCGCGCAATCGCTCGACCAGCCGGTCGGGACCGTCAAAGCCTCCGCGCACCGCGGCCTGATGGCCGTGCGCGCGCAACTGGAGAAGAACGATGAGTGAGTCGAGCCTTCATACCTACGGCGCCGCGACAGCGTCGCGCGTCTCGCCTGACTTCACGGCGAAGGTCTTCGCCGGCTTCGGGCTCGACCGCTATGTCGTCGCGACGAGCGCGCTCGGCGAGGTGTATCTCGCCTGGAACGCGACCGGCGTCTCTGCGATCCGGCGCATGGACGACGACGGCGCGTTCGAGGCGTGGTACCGCGAGCGCTTCGGTCGCGGCTGCGTCCCCGCGATCGAGGACGATCCGACCTCGTCGGCGGCGCGTGCGGCGCTGCGCGGCCAGCAGGTGGCAGCGCCGATCGACTTGCGCGAGTGCTCCCCGTTCGAGCAACGCGTGCTGCAAAAGGCGGCCGAGATCGGCCGCGGGAACGCGCGCCCGTACGGCTGGGTCGCCCGCGAGATCGGGACGCCGGAAGCGACGCGCGCCGTCGGAAACGCGCTCGGCCGGAACCCCGTCCCGCTGCTCATCCCGTGCCACCGGGTGATCCGCACCGATTGCACGGTGGGCGGCTACGTGTTCGGCGGCGAGGCGAAGCGCACGCTGCTCGAAGGCGAGGGGATCGACTTCGGCGCGATCGAGATGCTGACGCGTCGCGGGATCCGCTATATCGGCTGCGACGACGGCACGTTCTGCCTGCCGACCTGCGGCGACGTCGTGACGCGGGTCGGCGCGCCCGGCTATCGCGCCCTGCACAGCGTCGACGAAGCGCACGCCCACGGCCTCGTACCGTGCGGACTGTGCCGCCCGATCGCGGCGTAGCCGGTTACGCCGGAGCGCTGCGGCAGCGCGGGTCTTTGCTGTGGACTCGGGCTGTCGAGGCGGGGTGAAGAACGAGGCGGGCGGACCGGGCGTGGGGCGAACGCCCCGCCGCAGTTCGGGCAGCGGTTGCCGAAGACATCCGCCGCGCATGAAGCGCAGAACGTGCACTCGTAGGTGCAGATCAGCGCGTCGGGCGCGTCCGGCGGGAGGTCCTTGTCGCAGCATTCGCAGTTGGGACGGAGTTCGAGCATCAGAGCCTCGGCTGGAACGCGGGGACGCCGAACTGCCACAGGAGGAACGAGTACTCGTCGGCGGTGAGCGCGACGGCTTGCGCCCGGCCGCCGCCGATCAGGCCATGGCCGCCTTCGTAGTCGACACGCAGCAGGATCGGCTTTCCGCTCGTACTCGCGTCTTGCAGCGTTGCCGCCATCTTGGCGGCTTGCCACGGATCGACGCGCGGGTCGTTGATCCCCGTCGTCAGCATCACCGCCGGGTATTTCGCGCCCTTCACGACGTGATGGATCGCGCTGGTCGCGTAGAGGTTCTTGAAGCCGTCCTCGGTCTTCACGCTGCCGAACTCCGGCACGTTCGGCGGGCCGTTCGGCGTCGTCTCGATCCGTAGCTGATCGGAGACCGGGATCTCGTCGAGGATCGCCGCGAAAAGTTGAGGAGCGCTCGTGATCGCGCCGCCCATCGTGATGCCGCCGGCGCTGCCGCCGCGCGCGCCGAGTTTCGCCGGCGACGTGTAGCCTTTCGCCACGAGCCATTTCGCGCAGTCGACGAAATCGCTAATCGTCTTGACCTTGTTGGCCCCTTTGCCGGCGAGGTGCCACTCTTCACCGTACTCGCCGCCGCCGCGCACGTGCGCGACGGCCCAGACGCCGCCTTGCTCGAACCATGCCAGGCGTGACGCCGAGAACGTCGGGTTGCTCGAGATCCCGTACGATCCGTACGCGTAGAGCACGGTCGGGTTCGAACCGTCGAGCTTGATGTCGCGGCGGTGCACGATCGAGAGCGGGACCAGCGTTCCGTCGGCGGCCGGAACCTTCACTTCTTCGGCGACAATCGTCGAGAAGTCGACTGGCGAGGGCGGATCGAGCTTGGTGTCGACGAGCGCGTTCGTCTTCGAATCGTAGGCGTACCAGAGCGGCGTGTCGGTCCACGAGGTGAGCTGGGCGATGAAGCCGGGCCGGTCGTATTCGGCGGCGAGCCCGGTGATCGAGCCGTTCACCGGGAGCGTCACGTCGCGCGCGGTCCCGTCGTAGCCGATGCGCGTGATGCGGCCGAGACCGTCTTCGCGCGAGAGCACGTACAGCGCGTCGCTCGCGTTCGCTAGGTCGTCGATCACGCGCGTCCCGGCGGGCAACACGTCGGTCGCCTTCGCGATCGTGCTGCCGGGCAGATCGAACTTGACGAGCTTGAAGCGCGGCGCATCCTTCGCGGTGAGCGCATAGACGGTCTTGCCGTGGAACGCCGCGTTCACGACCTTGTCCTCGGGGCGGATGACGAGCTGCCACGGGATCGTGGCCGGGCTCGCGAGCGCGCTCTTCGGCGCGGAGTAGACGGTCACGAACCGGTCGACACCGTTGACCAGCACGCCGCCGAGATACGCCGTTTCGGGCGAGACGCTGAGCGCGGCGAACGAGGTCTCCGGAACGGTGAGGCTCGGGTTGACGCCCGCGCCGAAGACGGCGACATCGGACGCGCCCGATTCACCGATCACGTGGCGATAGCTGCGAACGTTGAGGTACTTTGCGAGCGGCGACGCGCCGGCCGGTACGTCCTGGCGCTTCAGGTAGAAGAACGCCTTGCCGTCGTCGGTCCAGGCCGTCACGCCGAAGTCGGCCCGGTCGGAACTGTCGGGCAGCGTCTTTCCGGTCGCGACGTCGACGACGTGAACGGTCGCGTTCTCCGAGCCGCCGGCCGAGAGCCCGTACGCGACCCGCGCCCCGTCGTTCGAAACGCCGAAATATGAGATCGCCTGGCGCGGGCCGGTCATCGCGTCGGGGTCGACCAAGACGCGTTCCGTCCCGCCGATCCCCGAGCGGACGAAGAGCTTGACCGAGTTCGCGCCCGGCGCGAGCTTTTCGTAGAAGTACGCGCCGTGGCGGGAGACGACGCCGGACGATACGTTCGACGTCTCCGAGAGTGCCTGCAGCCGGGCGGCGAACGCGGCCCGGGCCGGGATCGAATCGAGCACCGCGCGGGTGCGATCGTTGTGGGCCTTCAGGAACGCCTGGAACTCCGGACCGCCGGCCTCCATCCACCGGTACGGGTCCGTAACGGCCGTGCCGAAGTAGGTGTCCGTGACGGGGACGCGCTTGGCGTCCGGAGGGTTCGGCAGCGCCGCGCCGGCGGCCGTCGTACATGCGAGCACGGCGGCGGCGGCGAGCGCGTAGACGTTCGTTCGCATCATGAATCTGGTATGCAGGACGAATCCGGAAGTTCCGCCCAGGCGCGGCACGTAAGCTAGTACACCTGAGTAAGGTAAGCGACACCAGACTGCAGAATGGGGGCTGGACGCTCGTTTCCCGGGGGTGTGCCATGAATCCGAACTTTGTTGCTTGCATTTGGAGCCATCGCATTTGGAGCCATCGCACTCGTCTTTGCGATCGTGCAGGCGATCGATGGGGCGCACCGCGAACGCGCCTCGGCGCTGGCAAGTGGAGCGGTGCCGCCTGCGCCGGCGGCCCCCGGCGCGCCGGTGCCGCCACTTGCGGTAGAGCCCGGACCGCCCGGCGCCCCCGAACCCGCGCCGCCTGCGTCCGGGCTGTTCCGCGAAACCTTCTTCGAAGCGGTCTTAGCGGGGTGGTCGCCGTTCTACACGTTCCTTTTCGCTGTGGCGATGTTCGGTTTTGCATCGATCTTTTGGAGTCAGGTACCAAGGATGTCGACCGACAGCGTGCCGCTCGTACTCTATGCCGCGACGCCGACGCCCGCCCCGACGCCGCCGATCGTCACTGCAGCGCCAACCGCGGCTGCGGTCCCGGCAGGATCAGGGAGTCCGACACCGACGCCGAGCCCGATGCCGAGCCCGACACCGATCCCGACGCCGAAGCCCGTCGCGTGCACCGGCACGCTCTCTGCGCCGGCGTCGTTCACGGTCGGCGGTTCAGCGATCGTCGACTATCGCCTCGATTGCACGGAAGATGTGCTCCCGCCACAGGCGACGGTACGAATCGGACGCTCGACGATTTCCTGGCCCGCATGCGCGAGACGAGGAGCGGACCGGCCTGACGTCTCAAAAGAATGGCTTGCAGATCGTCATCGACTGGGACGGCACGGTGACCGAGCGGGACACGCTCATGCTCACGCTGCGGCATTTCGTCGAGCCGGCCGTCCTGGAACCGCTCGAGGCCGAGCTCGACGCCGCTCTGGCCGATGCGACGATCACGCATCGCGAGGTAATGGAGCGCGAATTCGCGACGCTGACGGCGTCGCTCGACGAGGTCGTCGCGTTTCTGCTCGAACGCGCGTGTGTGCGGCCTGGCTTCGCGGAGTTCGTCGAGCGATTCGATCCGCTGATCCTCTCGTCAAGTTTTTACGAGACGATCGAGCCGGTACTCTCGCGCGAGGGTGTGGTAGCGCGGCTGCGCGCGAACCATGCCGAGCCGAGCGCGGACGGTTGGCGAATCCGCTGGGTCTCCGATTCCGAGTGCGCGACCTGCGGCGAACCCTGCAAGCGCGCGTCACTGCCTGACGGCCCCTTCGTGTACGTCGGCGACGGCTACTCCGACCGCTGCGCCGCGCTCGCGGCCGAGCGGGTTTTCGCACGCGATGCCCTCTCGGTCTACCTCGAAGGCCAGGGCATCGCGTTCGAACCGTTCGTGGACTTTCGCAGTCTCATTTCCGCGCTCTCCTAGATGGTCTCCGCGTTTACCGTACCTTCTTACGCGTCGTTGCCGCGCGCTTCTTGCGGGTCGCGGCCGCTTTGCGGGCGGATTTCTTGCGATCTGCGGTGTTGCGTCGAGTGCTCGGTTGGCGGCCTAACTCGTGCCAGTCTTTTTCCGTGAGCCCGACACCGTAGTGCTTGGCGGCTTTCTTGATGTTGGCGAACGCGACGTCGCGTTCTTCGTCAGAGACCGCGCGGACTTGATCGAAGCGCGCGATCGCGTTCCGGACGTGCGACGCGTCGGTCAGCGGCTCTTTGCGCTGCTTCGGGAACGCGTGGACGCTGTCGGGCAAGTCGCCGCGCTCGGTGAGCTCGCCGTGTTTCTCGTGGGGCTTCCAGGTCGCTCGTGCCATACCGACGTTCTGCCCGCAGCGTCACCGGAAAAAACCAAGCGGCCGCTCACAGGGCCCGTCCGGTCCACTGGCGGGAAAGAAGTCCTTATTCGCGAAATCTCTTGAATATGCCGAACCGCCCTCGAGGTCCCCGACAGAAACGCCGCTTCAAGGATGACGTCTATGCTGCGGCGGCCCGCGTTCCGGCGGCGCTCGCGAACCGGCACCGTCTTGAGCTGCTCGATTTGCTTTCACAGCGCCCGCGGACCGTTCAGGACCTCGCAGCGGAGGCCGGGATCACGATCGCAAACGCGTCCCAACATCTGCGCGTGCTCGCCGGGTGCGGGCTGGTCTCGGTGGAGCGGCGTGGGACCTACGCGTTCTACCGTGCCGCTGGGCCGGTCGTCTACCGGCTGTTGGTAGCATTGCGCGCGGTTGCGGAATCCGTCGACTCGCGCATCGCGGAGGTCGAGCGGGCGTACTTTGGCCTGCGCGAGCCAGGTATCCCGAGCTTTGCGGCCGCGCTGGACGTATTGGCGGATGCGCGGACGATCGTCCTCGACGCCCGTCCCCGCGAGGAGTACGAAGCGGCGCATCTGCCGGGCGCGGTCAGCGCACCGCTCGAAGCGCTACGTGCAGGCAACGTGACGCTGCCGCAGTCGAAGCGGTATATCGTCTACTGTCGAGGGCCGTACTGCGTGTTCGCGGACGAAGCGGTGGCTTTGCTGCGCGATCGCGGCCTAGACGCTACCCGTCTCGCGCTCGGCCCCGCGGAGTGGGTCGCCGCCGGCGGTGAGGTCCAGCGTGTCGGCTGAGACCGCCGGACGCATCCGACTGGGTCTTGCCGCGAACGCGACGCAGTTTTGGCTGCTGGTCGCGATCAACGCGTTCGTCGGTTCCATGATCGGCATCGAACGAGATGTGCTGCCGCTCGTCGGCCAGCGGGTGTTCGGACTTGCGTCCGAGATTGCGGTGCTCTCGTTCATCGTCACGTTCGGCTTCACCAAGGCGCTGACGAATCTGTACGCGGGTCGCACGGCCGACCGTGTCGGCCGCAAACCGCTGCTCGTGGCGGGATGGCTGTTCGCGATTCCGGTTCCGTTCCTGCTGATGTTCGCACCGGCGTGGGGCTGGATCGTCCTCGCAAACGTTTTTCTCGGCATCAACCAGGGACTGTGCTGGTCCATGACGGTCGTGATGAAGATCGATCTGGTCGGGCCGAAGCAGCGCGGGTTCGCAATGGGGCTCAACGAGTTTGCCGGCTATCTCGCGGTCGGCGTCGCGGCGTACGTGTCGGGGGCCATCGCGCAGGCATACGGGCTGCGCCCGTGGCCGTTCGCGCTCGGGGTCGTTTCCGTCGTCGTCGCGCTCGCGCTCTCGGTTTTCTTCGTCCGCGAGACGCACGGTCACGCGCGGTTCGAGGCCGCACGGAACGTATCGCAGGGGCGGGCGGCAAGCACGTCGTTCGGTGCGCTCTTCGCGTACGTTTCTTGGAAGGACCGCACACTCTCGTCGATCAGCCAAGCCGGTCTCGTCAACAATCTCAACGACGGGCTGGCCTGGGGACTGCTGCCGCTGCACTTCGCCGCCGCCGGTCTCGCCATCGAACGCATCGCCATCCTCGCCGCCGTCTATCCGGCGACGTGGGGACTGTGCCAGCTCGTCACCGGAGCGCTCTCCGATCGCGTCGGTCGCAAGTGGATGATCGCCGGCGGCATGTGCGCTCAGGCGATCGCCATCGCCTCGTTTCTGGCGCCGGCGAATTTCGCAGTCTGGCTCGGCGGCGCGCTCCTGCTCGGCGTCGGAACCGCGATGGTGTATCCAACGCTGCTCGCGGCGATCGGTGACGTTGTCGATCCGCTCGTGCGCGCGTCGTCGGTCGGCGTCTACCGCTTGTGGCGCGATTCCGGCTATGCGTTCGGCGCACTGCTATCCGGGATCGTCGCGCACGCGCTCGGCCAGGACGTCGCGATCGGCGTCGTCGCCGGGCTTACCCTCGCGTCGGGTGCGGTCGTCGCCGTCCGGATGCGCGAAACGCATCCTCGGCTTCCCGCACTCGTCCCTCGAGGAGCACCGTCATGATCTTCCGCCAGATTCTTCGAGCGGAAACGGGCTGCGCATCCTACGTCTTCGGTTGAGGCGGCCAAGGCCGCGGCGCGGTCGTCGATCCTCAGTTCGAGGTCGCTCAATACGTGGATATTGCAGCCGGATACGGGATCCGTATCGAGGCGGTCATCTCCACGCACGTCCACGCCGACCATCGTTCCGGAGAGCGCGCCCTCGCTGCGCGGACGACTGCGGAGCTCTATCTGCACCGCTCCGCAGCAGTGGCCTATCCGTTCGCGCCGCTCGACGACGGCGCTGAGATCTCGCTCGGCAACGTCGTCGTTCGCGTGCTGCACACGCCGGGACACACGCCAGAGAGCATTTCGCTCCTGGTCACCGATCGTACGCGCGCCGACGAGCCATGGATGGTCCTGACGGGTGACACGCTGTTCGTCGGTGACGTCGGACGGCCCCGACGTCGGCGGCGAGGACGCCGGACGGCAGCTGTACGCCTCACTGCAGCGGCTCCTCGCACTGCCCGATCATGTCGAGATCTATCCCGGGCACATCGCGGGGAGTCCGTGCGGGCGCACGATGAGCGCGAAACCGTCCTCGACCATCGGCTTCGAACGCCGCCACAACGCGGCGCTCCAGCACGCCGGCGCAGATGCCTTCGTTCGAGCGCTCTTCGAGGGACTGCCGCCCAAACCGCCCGGTTTTGCAGAGACGGTAGCGGCAAACCGGCGCGGCTAGAGGCGCAGCCTCAACGTGGCCGCTCAGGCGGCGACGAAATTCCAGCCGAGGCGCAGGCGCAGCCGTTCGCCGAACCAGTCGGAGAGCGCGACGAGCCCCCAGGTCACCAGGACGTACGCCAACATCTGCTGGTAGAAGAACAGCTGCTGCGCTTGATAGAGCGCTTGTCCGATCCCGCCTGCGCCGATCAGTCCGACGACGGTCGCGGCACGGACGTTCCACTCCAGCCGAAACAGCGTGTGCACGACCAGCGGGCCGAGCGCGAGCGGAAGAAACCCGAACGCCACGATCGGCAGGCGGCGCGCACCGGTCGCCGCGAGGGCGTCGATCGGCGCGGCGGGCACGTTCTCTAGGCTCTCGGCGTACAGTTTACCGAGCACGCCGGCCGAGTGCAGCCCGAGCGCGAGTGCTCCGGCGAGTGGTCCGATCCCGACCGTGACGATCAGGATCAGGCCGAAGACCAACTCCGGGATCGCGCGCGCGACATCGAACACGCGCCGGACCGCGACCGCGACGGCGAACGGCACGATGCGCCGCGCCGCGACGAGCGAGGCGGGGAACGCGAGCAGTGCGCCGAGCAGCGTCCCGCCGACGGCGATCGCGAGCGTCTGTGCGATCAGCAGCGGGAGCGAGGCGATCTGCGAGGCGCGCAGATGCGGCGGGAACATCGTGGCGAACGTATGGACCGCGTGCGCGAAGGCGAAGATCTGCGGGCGGTAGAGCCACAGCGAGATCAGCCCGACCGGGAGCAGCAGCAGCACGAGCCGGGGGTTGCGGCGCGCGAGAATGCCGAACGCGTCGACGCCGGCGACCAGCGCGACCAGGACGATCACGAGCGTCAGCGCGCGATGAAAGTCGAGCGTGCTCAGCGTGCCGGCGAGCTCGGTCCCGATCCCGCCCCCACCGACCGCCCCGACGATGATCGACGCGCGCATCGCGCACTCGAACGCGTAGGTGCCGAACGTCAGCAGATCCGGCAGCGTGAGCGGGATCAGACCGTAGGCCGCAATCGCGATGCGCGACGCGCCGGTCGCGCGCAGCGCTTCGAGCGGCGCAGCATCGGCGGCGGCGAACAGATCGCCGTAGACCCGTCCCACCATCGCTGAGTAGAAGAGCGCGAGCGCGACGATCCCGGCCGCCGGACCGAGTCCGACAACGACGACGGCGAGGATTGCCAGCGTCAGATCGGGGATCGCGCGCAGCGCCGACAGCGCCGCAACGATCAGCCGGTGACCCGGCGCTCGGGTGGCGATCGCGACGGCGAGCGGAACGCCGAGCACGAAGGCGATCAGCATCCCGGCGGCGGCCATGCCGATCGTCTGCGCGATCGGGACGAGCAGCGCGCGCAGATACGCCGCCGAGAGATCGGGCGGGAAGAACGAGCCCACCAGCCGCAGCAGGTTGGTAAACGCGTCGATCAAGCGACGCGGCCGCCGACGAGCGCGACGACGCGGTCGAAATAGCGCCGCGCGAACTCGACCTGATGGAGCGAACAGAGCAAGGCGAGGTTCCGCTCGCGCGCGAGATCGCACAGCAGGCGGACGATCTGCTCGCCGAGCTCCGGGTCGAGCGACGCGATCGGCTCGTCGGCCAGGATCGCCGTCGGGTGCTGGACGAGCGCGCGCGCGATCGCCACCCGCTGGCGCTGACCGCCGGACAGCTCGTTCGTGCGGCTGCGAAGCTTCTCGGGGATTCCGACCGCCGTCAGGGCCGCGCGCGCCTCCGCCAGCTCGGCTGCCGTGGGCGCGATCAGGAACCGCAGCGCGTGCGGCGTGCTCCACCTGCCCAGCGCACCCGCCATGACGTTTTGCACGACGGTCAACCGATCGACGAGGTCGTGCTGCTGCGCGATCATCGCGAGCCGCGTGCGCAGCCGCCGCAGCGCGCGTCCACGCAGCTGCGCGACCTCGACGTTGTCAACGTGAATGCTCCCGCCGGCGATCGCCACCGTGCCGTTGAGCGAGCGCAGCAGCGTCGTCTTGCCGCTGCCGCTCGGCCCGACGAGCGCGACGCACTCGCCGGCCGCGATCTGCAGCGTGACGTCATCGAGAGCGGGCGGCGCGCCGGGTCCGTACACGACGCGCACGCCGCTGATCTCGATCATCGGCTAGAGCAGTTTCAGTTTCGTCGCGATCGTCCGCAGCAGGTCGTATTCCGCATCGTTCGCGCGCACGAACGACGTGCCGCGCAGGATCTCCAGCACCGCAGCGTCGCCGGGGGTGCGGAGCGAGAGGAAGGCGCCCGCGAAGGCGTTGCGGTCGGCGGCGCCGGCCTCTTTGCGCGCGACCCAGACGTAGTCGAGGAACGGCGGCGTGGTGAAGAAGACGCGCACCTTGCTCTTGTCGAGCTGACCGCCGTCGAGCATCGCGCGGTAGACGCTCTCGTCGATCGCCCCGGCATCGACCGCGCCCGACTCGACCGCCTTGGCGGTGGCGGGATGATTGCCGGTGTAGCGGTAACTCAGGTCTTTGTCGGGATCGATTCCGGCCTGCATCATCGCATAGAACGGCATCAAGTGGCCGCTGGTCGAGTTGATGTCGCCGAAGGCGAACTTCTTGCCGCGAATGTCCTTCAGCGAGTTGATCGGGGCGGCCGACTGGGTGATGAACAGCGAGTGGAACTCGCGGTCGCTCGTGCGCTGCACCAGCGGGACGACGCCGTACTGCGCGTGGGCCTTGACGTACGTCAGGCCGCCCAAGTACGCGAAGTCCAGCGATCCGTTGCCGAGCGCTTCGACGGTCGCGTTGTAGTTCGTCGGGATGACGAGGTCGACGTCGCGCCCGAGCTTCGCCGCGAGGTAGTCGCGCAGCGGTTTCTTCTGATCGATCGAGATCTGCGTCGCGCCGGCATCAGGGATCATCCCGACGCGCAGCGCGGCGGCGGCCCGGGCCGTTCGGGGAAGCACTCCCACGGCGGCGAGTGCGGCGGCTGACGCGAGGAAGCGGCGGCGCGCGATCATTTTTGCGCCTGCGCCTCTTCGGCCCGCACCGCCGACTCGGCGGCCTGGAAACCGATCGTCGAATGCGTGGCGTCGCAGAACGGCTTGGTCATCGAGCCGCCGCAGCGGCACAGGGCGATGTTCGGTTTGCCCGTCAGGTCGTACGGATTGCCGTCCGCATCGATGAGAGTGAGCTCGCTCAAATCACCGCTCACCAAGTACGGCCCGTTCAATCGAGTCTTGATCGTGATCATCGCGTCCTCCGGATCCCTGCGTCGAGCCGACGGGGTTCCACGCGCCGCACCGGCAGTCATGTTCGCTGCGGGCGGTCAGCCCAGAAGTAGCGAAATCGGCCTAGCTGCTCCGGTCGTCCATTCGGGCGGCGAACTGCTCCCACGTCAGCGGTTCGGTCTGTCGCGCACGGGCGGGCCACCAGTCGACGCCGCCGCGGCTGATGCGCAGCTCGCCGAACTTCTCGCCGTCGGCGAAGACTTCGTAGACGGCGTCGACCGAGCCAAGCTCCCGAGGCGGCGCCGAAACGACCACACGATGTTCGGGCATCAGCGGAGCACGAGCAGCGCGGCGAGACCGATCGCGACGAGGTCTTCCGCGATGGCGGCGGGGATCGCACCGATCTTCCCGATCGCGGCGACGCGCGCGGCGTGGCCGCCGTACGTTCCGGCGAGCGCACCGATCACGCCGGCGATTGCGCCGACGGTGGGCGAACCGCCGTGCGGCGCCGCGATGAGCCATCCCGCGATCCCACCGCTGACGGGACGGACGACGATCGACGGGAACACCGTGCGGGACGGAATCTTCGGCAATGCGTCGGCGACGTATTCGCCGGCCGCCGCCACGGCCAGGACGATCCCCGGGAGACCGCCCCGGACGAGCATGAGCGCGGCCAGCGAGGTGAACGCTCGCAGACCGGAGACGAAGCCGATCCCGAACGCGAGCAGCGTGCTTTCCATCCCCGGAGTATACACCTTGGCGCGTGCCGTCCGTGCGGTACTAGGCCATGTCGTGCGTGGGATCCGTGGCCCATCGGGTTCTTCGCGTTCAGCCACCAGAGATACAGTCCCAAACCGCCGACGATGACGTTGAGCCAGAACGTGTAGTTGAACGAGAACATCGTCAGGTCGTGGCGGATGTTGGGGTTCGGCTTCGGCACGAGATGGAACGCCGAGAACGCGAGGTCCATCGCGATCGCCGCGAGGACCATCGTCGCGAAGAACACGCCGAAGATGTACAGCATCATTCGCATGCCGTAGTACTTGCGGTAGATGTCCAGCAGCGGGAGCACGATGAGGTCGGCGTACAGGAATGCGAGCAGCGCCGGCGATTACGAACCCGCCCAGCAAATCTTTCCACAGCATCGAGAAGTCCATCGCGAAGTTCTGAGCGATGGCGACTCGCGTACCGGGGTCGCGCAGGCGCTCCGCGAGCGAAGCGCCCTCCCCCTCTACCGATCCATGCTCGTGTCCGGTCGTCTCGTCGACGTGACGCCGCGCCTTCTCGACAAGCGCCTTCGGGTACGTGAGCTTCACGAGCACCGTCATGATCGCGATGAGCACCAGCCCGCCATCCACTCGGCAGCGGTGAACTGCCAACCCATCAGCAGCCAGAGGATGATGCCCAGCTCGAGCACCAGGTTGGAGAGCGCGAAGCCGAGGATGAGGCTCCAGCCCACCTGCCACGCCATCCCGACCGAGAGCATCAGGGCTTCGCCGATTTTCGCGAGCAGCACTACGTGAAGGCCTGCATGGAGTACCGGAGTCCTTGCATCAGGGCTTCGCAAGGTCCTGGACGAGATGCGCGAGCACGACATGGTATGCGGACTCGCCGGCGGCACCGTATTTGCGGCCGACCGCGACCATCGCGTGATCGTGCACGGCCGGCGAGAAGAGCGTGTCGAAGAGGCGTTCGACATCGAACGTGCCGTCGTGCAGTCCCGCCTGGTACAGCGCGGCGGCGACCGCCTTCGCGTCGGTCGACGATGGTGCAGGAAGCAGTTTGCCGCTCCGTTTCAAGGTTCCGACGCCGTCGAGGACGACGTAGGTGAAGACGTCGTCGAAGCGCTCGACCATCGCCGTACCGACGGAGGTCCGGAGGGACTGCTCCTCGCTCGCCGCCGGCGCCGAAAGCGCGCGCCGGAACGCCGCACCGCTGAAGTGATCGGCTCCTCCGCCCAGCGCGACGACCGCGGCAAGCAGCGCCGGGTTCTGCGTGGTTTGCTCCTGATCGTGACCCGGATGCGCGAGTGCGACTGCGGGTGACACGAGCAGAATGGAGGCGACGAGCGCCGTCAGACAAAGACGCGAAAACGAGAGCACGGGAGCCTCCCGAAAATCAGTGGGCCGTGTCCTGGCCGACCAGCGGTGCAGGGCGTAGGCGGTAGAAGACTTCGAACGAGAGCGGCGTGCCCGCGCCGTACACGGGGTTCAGCGCAGCCGGCTTCGAGTGGAGCGTGACGTCAAGGCCGACGCCCGCGACGGTCTTTCCAGGCTTGTGTGGAAGGTCGTGCACGAAGCCGACCGTGTACGCGCCCAGGTCATAGAGCGGGCCCGCGAGCGCCGGTCCGAGCACCAGATCGCGACCTGACTTCTGGACGTGCTCGAAGCGCGCGAACACCGCGTTGCCGTCGCGCCGGTACTCCGTTTCGTACAGGTACGCATTGGAGCGCTCGCCGTCAGTCGCGTTGTTCTGACCCCAGATGAGCGCATGCGACCAGGAGGCGTCGAAGCCGAGCGGTCGCGTGTACATGAGGGATGCCGACGTACGGCGGACGTCGACGCCGGGCATCGATGCTTCCGGCGATGTGATGAATCCGTACGAGACTTGAGCCGCGATGTACGAGTTCGGGTTCCAGGACAGCCGGCCGCTCTGCGAGTCGAGGCGGATCGGATCGAAGTTGTAACGCGCCTGATTCGGCTCACGCCCGGTGAATGTGCTCGCTTCGACCTTGATCTTGCTCGAGGCGACACCCGCCGTCACGACGCCGAACGTGATGTGCGTGGCGTCCTGCCAATGGTGACCGATCGGCGCGGCCGCGAGGTCGTATGCGATCGGCCTGTGCATGAACGCGGGCGGCCCGAGCGCCGGCTCGCCGGGATAGCCGACGTAGAGATACGCCGAGTGCGCGTTGCCGAGCTGGCCGGAATAGGTGAGCGCGAGCTCCGAGACGAGGTCGTGCGGGTGCTGAGCGTCGTGCAGCGGCTGGTTGCGCCACTGCTCTCCGCTCTGGAACAGTATCGGATAGCCTTGGCCGCCGACAGAGAACGGATCCGGAGTGAGCATGGCTCGAAAGCCGAGTTGCGCGCCGGGGCTCGTCGGGTGCGTGCGCATGTACATCAGCCATCCCGGCGCGACCAGCGCATCGGCGCCGCGCGACGTCGCCGTGTGGACGAACCGGGCAAACAGCGCGCCGTGGGTCATCTCCATGTCGTCACCCTTGCCGAACATGTGGGCGTACATCGTGTCGGCGTCGGGCATCCAGGAGGTTCCCGAGCCCTCGCGTGTCATCGGCGTCCCTACGTCGGTGGTGCTGGCCATCGTTCCCGGATCCAAGGTCGACATGTCCATGTGCATGCCGGATTCGGCCATCCCGTACATCGACATCACACCGTTGGCATTGTAGCGCATCGAGGACATGTCCATGCCGCGCGGCGCGGGCGAGGGCGCCGGCGTACTCATCGGCATGCCGGGCATCGGTGCCATCGTCGGCTCGGCCGCGACCACGGGAGCTGCGCACGTCGCAATCAACGCGGCAGCGAGCAATAAACAGGAGAGAAGCAACGCGACCTCGGGATGCTCGGCATACTACGGTCGGTAGTACACTTTCCCCGAACGTGAGGTTTCATTCCTCCAGACCGCGCGGCGCACGGCCGCTCGAGCGACCGCGCTACATGTTCATCTTCGCGTGCGCGCCGTGGTCGCTGACTTGCGCCTTGAACCAGGCGTGGACGGCCGAGACGAGCCCGGAATCGCTCGTCGTGTAGCTGATGGCGGCGCCGTTGTGCACCTCGGAGTAGCGGACGCTGATGCGTTTCGTTCCCGCGTGCATCGCTTGCAGTCCCGGCATTGTGCCGCCGTGAATGGACGCCGGGTCTCGGAAGTCACCACGTGCAAACGCCTGCGCCTCCTTGCGTAGGTGGGAACGCACGAGAAAAACCTGCTTTGCGGCCCCGTTGTGAACCGTGACGGTCTGAACCCCGCCGGTCGGCGTCGGCACGAACGTGTGCATGGTGGCGTCCATGCTGAAGGGCATGACGTGCTCGCTGTTCCGTTCGACTTGGGCTTGGTGCGCCGAATCGGCAGCGCGCGCTGACGCCGAGAGCGCGGCGACGAGCGCTGCGGCTAGCACCGTTTTTGTGAGTCTAGTTCGCACGAGTGACCTCCAAAAGGAGCGAGAGCGCTTCAGCGACGCCGCCGCGACGGTCGGCCGGGATGGCCCCAAAGATGCGGTCGAACTTCGCACGACGTGATGCAGCGATGTTGGCATTTGCCGTGATGCCGCGCCGGGTGTGGTGCAGGCGGACGAAGCGCGCATCACGCTCGTCGCGCACGCGGCGAACCCATCCGCGCCGTTCGAGCATGCCGGCGATTCGGGAGACCGTGCTCTTCTCGAGCCGCAGACGAGCCGCCAAGCCATTCTGGGTCATGCCCGGCTCGCGGCCGATTTCCAGCAGCGCGTGCGCCTCTCCGATCGAAACCGGCTGCCCGCACGGCGTCTCGTCAGGCTTGTGCAGCCCGAGGGACCGGACGAGCTGCACCATCTGCTCTTGAAACGCCGACTCGGTATTCTCTACGGGCTCCGGCCCTTTTCCCAGCACGATGGTTCGATCATACAACTATATGGTTGCAAACCGCAACTGTCTCTCATCGAAAGTTACCAGCGCGATCCGGCGCCGAGGTAAAAACGGCGTAGCGCGGCATCGACCTGATCGCACACCAGGTTAGCCATCGCTACTGCTCACGACGCCGTACCGCCACCGATGCGCTGGAGCAGAGACGGTAGGAACACCAGCAACGTGAAATTTGACTCATGTTTTGGCAGGCGCGCTCGACGCAGCAGCGGGAACCTCGAGGCGCAGCCGTTTGAGCAACAGGGCGTTGACGGCGACGAGCGCCGAGCTTCCCGACATGGAGAGTGCTGCGACCGCCGGGTTGAGCACGAACGGGTAGAAAACGCCGGCAGCGAGTGGAAAGGCAATGACGTTGTAAGCAACTGCCCACCACAGATTCTCATGCATTTTACGCAGGGTCGCGCGCGAGATCTCCACCGCTCGCACGACGTCGAAAGGATCGCTCTTCATCAGCACGACGTCGGCACTCTCAATCGCGACGTCGGTCCCCGCGCCGATCGCAAAGCCCACTTCGGCTTGTGTGAGCGCAGGTGCATCGTTGACGCCGTCGCCGACCATCCCGACCTTGTGGCCTTCCTGCTGGAGGCTCTTTATCTTCTCGACCTTCTGCGCGGGCAGGACGTCGGCGAAGACGATGTCGACGCCGAGTTCCTTCGCGATACGCTCGGCGGTGCCGCGATTGTCTCCGGTCAGCATTGCGACCTTGACTTTTCGTTCGCGCAGCACGCGAATTGCGGCGGCCGCCGTTGGCCGAGGCGCATCCGCAATCGCAATGAGCCCGAGGAGCGTACCGTCGGCCGCAACACAGACGACCGTCCGTCCGGCCCCTTGTAGCTGCTGCACCGCAGCGTCGAGCCCGACGAGAGCGACCTTCTCGACTTCCATCAGCTTTGGGCTGCCGACGAAAATCGAGCGGCCATCTACCGTCGCTTGAGCGCCCATCCCCTCGATCGCCTTGAAGGCGGTCGCTGCAAGCTTCTTACCGTCCCCAACTTTTTTGAGGATAGCCTGGGCGAGGGGGTGCTCGGAACCGGCCTCGACGGCCGCGGCGACCGCAAGAACCTCCGCTTCGGCCTTGCCCGGCGCCGCCCTGACCTCGACGACCTCGGGCTGACCCATCGTGAGTGTACCAGTCTTGTCGAACACGACGACATCAAGCTTGGCGGCCATCTCGAGGGCGGCCGCATCCTTGAACAGAATGCCGTTGCTGGCTCCGAGGCCGGTAGAGACCATGACCGCCATCGGCGTTGCAAGTCCAAGCGCGTCCGGGCACGCGATGACGAAGACCGTGATCGTCAGCGTCAACGCGAAGAGGACCGGTTGGCCGAGTAGCCACACCCAGACGCCGAAGGTGGCCAAACCGATAACGATCGCGGCGAGCACGAGCCACTGCGAGGCTTTGTCAGCGAGCAGCTGCGCGGGCGCTCGCGAGTTTTGCGCCTCCTGCACGAGCTTGACGATCTGCGCGAGCGCCGTATCAACGCCAACTTTCGTTGCGCGATAGCGGAAAGTGCCGGACTTGTTCATCGTCGCGCCGATGACGGCGTCGCCGACCGTTTTCTTGACCGGCATGGACTCTCCGGTGAGCATCGACTCGTCGACGTCCGACTCGCCCTCGGTGATCGCGCCGTCGACTGCGATCTTCTGTCCGGGGCGTACGATCACGATGTCCGCGAGGACGACCTCGGAGGTCGCGACTTGGAGCTCCTTGCCGTCCCGCAGTACCGTCGCCATCGCGGGTGCCAGATCGAGCAGGGCGCGCATCGCCTGCGACGCGCCGGCGCGGGCCCGCATCTCGAGCCAGTGGCCGAGGAGAATGAAGACGAGCAGGACGGACGCCGCCTCGTAAAAGCTGCTGCCATGAAAGAAGAATGTCGCCCCGACGCTGAAGAGGTAGCCGGTATAGACGCTCAGCACCACCAGCACGGCCATGTTCAGCACGCCGGTGCGGAGTGCGCGATATGCGGCCACGACGAACGTCCACGACGGGTAGAGAATCGCGCCGCTGGCTAGGACGAACGACACGACGTTCAGGTCCAAACCGAACGGTGGCGCAAGCGACGGAATTTTCAGGCCCATCGGCGAGAACGATAGGAGCGCCAGCGTGAAGCCAAGGCAGATCCAGAAGCGATTGCGCATATCGCGCACCATAGCGCCCATGTCCGTCCCGCGGCTATGCCCCATCTCGGCCATCTGGTCGGCCTTCGCGGACCCATTTGTCCGAGCCGGCGAGGGAGGGGCCGGCGGCGCCCCATTCGTGGAGCACACGTGCAGAGGGACAATCTCACCGCTGCAGTGATAGCCGCAGGCCTCGACGAGCGCACGGATGGCAGCGACCTCGAGGATCGCCGGGTCGTACATCACCGAAACGCCGCCGGAGGCGGCGTTCACGCTCGCGCGATATATGCCGGCGACGTGCGAGAGGTGCTTCTCCAAGCCGCGTCCACCGAGGGGCGAGAGCAGGTCACCGACTTCCACGGTGGTCGTCTTCATTGGCATACGTTCTCGCTTAGCATACTACACTATGTGGTACAAAATCTTTGCCGAGCGTCTTCCAACGCGCATGCCGGGGCGATCCGCTTGGTGGTTAAGGAAGCCCGTTGCGAGCATTACAAGCCGGAGTCTCTCTCGCGAAGAAATGGCCGCCTGCAAAGGGGTCCTGCGGAGGGTGTCCTCGTTCGATGCGCATCGTCGTGCGCCCGTCGCAGGAATCCAAATCGTCATGAAGTCGAGTACGGCGCGCTGATATGGCGGTGATGGCCATCGAGCCGTTTGCGCTGTCGTCCGAGGACGTTCGTAAGATCGACGCCTACTGGCGCGCCGCGAACTATCTGTCGGTTGGGCAGATCTACCTGCTCGAAAACCCCTTGCTGCGCGAGCCGTTGCGCGCCGAGCACGTGAAACCGCGCCTGCTGGGTCACTGGGGCACGACGCCGGGCCTCAACTTCATCTACGCGCACATGAACCGACTCATCAGAGCCCACGACCTCGATGCGATCTTCGTCGCGGGGCCCGGACACGGCGGGCCCGCCGTCGTCGCGAACACGTATCTGGAGGGAACCTATAGCGAGATCTACTCCGAGATCGCGCAAGACGTCGACGGGATGCGCCGGCTCTTCAAGCAGTTCTCGTTTCCGGGCGGCATTCCAAGCCACGCCTCACCGGAAACTCCGGGTTCGATCAACGAAGGCGGCGAACTCGGCTATTCGCTCCTGCACGCGTACGGTGCCGCGTTCGACAACCCCGACCTGTTCGTCTGTTGCGTTGTGGGCGACGGAGAAGCGGAAACGGCAGCGCTTGCAACGAGCTGGCATTCCAACAAGTTCCTCAATCCCGCGCGCGACGGCGCCGTGCTCCCGATCCTGCATCTCAATGGCTATAAAATTGCCGGACCGACGGTTCTTGCCCGGATCCCAGAAGAAGAACTGCGCAGCCTCTTGCGCGGCTATGGATACGAGCCGCGCTTTGTGCGCGGTCACGATCCTGAAACGATGCACCGCGCAATGGCTGCGACGTTAGAGGAGATCGCCGCGGAGATCCGCGGCATTCAATGGCGAGCGCGAACCGACGGCTTTCGCGAGCGTCCGCGCTGGCCGATGATCGTGCTCGCAACGCCCAAGGGCTGGACGGGCCCCAAGATCGTCGATGGCAAGCAAGTCGAGGGAACCTGGCGCGCGCATCAGGTGCCGCTCGCCGAGGTTCGCACGAACGAAGAGCACCGCCGCATGCTCGAGACGTGGATGAAGAGCTACGGTCCGGAAGAGCTCTTCGACAGCGGCGGCCGACTTCGGCAGGAGCTTGCCGATCTCGCCCCGCTCGGGAATCGCCGTATGGGGGCGAACCCGCACGCGAACGGGGGGTTGCTGCTCGAGGACCTGTGCCTACCGGACTTTCGCGACTATGCCGTCCCACTCAAAGCGCCGGGTACGTCCGTGGAGGAAGCGACGCGCGTGCTCGGGCGTTTCCTGCGCGATGTCGTGAAAGCCAACCGCGAGAACTTTCGCGTCTTCGGTCCGGACGAGACGACGTCGAATCGGCTCGACGCGGTCTTCGAGGTGACCGACCGCGTTTCGACGGCAGACATATTACCGACGGACGAACACGTTTCTGCCAACGGTCAGGTGATGGAAGTCCTGAGCGAGCACATGTGCCAGGGCTGGCTCGAAGGATATCTCTTGACGGGCCGGCACGGCTTCTTCTCGTGTTACGAAGCGTTCGTCCATATTGTCGATTCGATGTTCAACCAGCATGCGAAGTGGTTGAAAGTGACACGCCGGCTTCCCTGGCGTCGTCGTCTCGCTTCGCTGAACTACCTGTTGACCTCCCACGTGTGGCGCCAAGACAACAATGGCTTCAGTCACCAAGATCCAGGCTTCATCGACCATGTCGTCAACAAGAAGGCCGACGTCGTGCGCGTGTACTTGCCGCCCGACGCGAACACGCTCTTGTCGGTGGCCGACCATTGCTTGCGCAGCCGCAACTACGTCAACGTCATCGTGGCGGGCAAGCAGCCCGAACTCCAGTGGCTGGACATGGAGTCCGCGATCAAGCATTGCACCGAGGGCCTGGGCATCTGGACCTGGGCGAGCAACGATGCCGGCCTCGATCCTGATGTCGTGATGGCCTGCGCAGGCGATGTGCCGACGCTCGAGACGCTCGCAGCCGTCGATTTTCTGCGACAGAACCTTCCCGACGTCAAGATTCGCGTTGTGAACGTCGTCGACCTCATGGCGCTGCAGCCGTCGACCGAACACCCGCACGGCCTACCCGACCGTGAGTTCGATTCCATCTTCACCGCGGACAAGCCGGTCGTCTTCGCGTTTCACGGCTATCCGACGCTTATCCATCGGCTCACGTATCGCCGGACGAACCATGCAAACTTCCACGTGCACGGCTACCGAGAAGAAGGGACCACGACGACTCCCTTCCACATGACGATGCTCAACGAGCTCGATCGCTATCATCTTGCCGGCGACGTGATCGACCGAGTGCCGGCGCTACGGAATCGTGCGGGTCACCTCAAACAGCTCATTCGGGACAGGCTCATCGAGCATCACCGATACATCAACGAACGCGGCGACGATCCGCCGGAAATCAAAAACTGGAAGTGGACCGTGCCGACGTGATCGCCGAATGCGCTCTCAAGGTTCGTTGACGTGCAGACGGCATCGCCCGCAACGGATTTTTCAGTAACGCGGCTCGGCGTCATCATGACTCCGGAGCCGGGTGAACCGCACGAATTGTGGGGGGTGCTCAACCCCGGCGGCGTTCGTTCAGCGGATGGTAGCATGCATCTCTTCCCGCGCCTCGTCGCCGAGGGGAACTTCTCGCGGATCGGACATGGACGTGTGCGCTATGAGGGCGATACGCCGGTCAGCGTCGAGCGTCTCGGGGTTGTGCTTGAACCGCGCGAACCGTACGAGGTCGGCCCCAGCGGCGGCGGCGTCGAAGATCCGCGCGTCGTGTACGTTCCGCTGCTCAAATGCTACGTCATGACGTATACGGCGTTCGTCCCGTTCGAACCGCGCGTCGCGATCGCGGCCTCCGAGGATCTTCGGACATGGCAGCGCCTTGGAGTCTTGCGGTATGAAGTCGGCGAACTCGATTTCAATCGGTTCGGCAACAAGGATGCGGCATTGTTGCCCGACATCGTCCTTGACGCCGAGGGAGTGCCGTCGCTAGGAATCTTGCATCGACCGACAACGCGCATTCACGTCCACTACGGCGGATCCGATGTCACGAAACCGCCGTGCGGCGAGGAAACACGCGAACACATCTGGATATCCTACGCTCCCGTTGAGGCCGTTCTCAGCGACCTCGCAAACTTGACGTTCGTCCGACGACACGAACGAGTGATGGCGCCGGAGCAGCCGTGGGAAGCGAACAAGGTCGGCACCGGCACGCCGCCCGTGCGGCTGCCGTACGGCTGGGTCTTGCCCTATCACGCCGTTTCAGCTCCTGAGGGCCACCCTCGCTATTGCATTGGCATCGCGATCCTTGATCTCCAACGCGCGTCGCGCGTTCTCTACCGGACGCCGTCGCCGATTCTCGAGCCGCAGACCGCATACGAGCGTGACGGCCTCGTCGCCGATGTCGTCTTTCCGACGGCAACAGATCTTCGGCCAGACGGTCTGCTCGACGTCTATTACGGCGCAGCGGATCGCGTCATCGCTGCAGCAAGGGTCGCACTGCCGAGCCGATTGCCGGTCGTTTCGGCGGCGCAACCTGCCGGATCTACGGCAACGGCCTAGTGAGGACTTCCGAGCCCGTCGAGGACTGCATTTAGGCGTGCGCTGACGTCGGCAGCGACGGACGCGAGCTCGTCGTGCCCGATGATCGTTACCATGGCGTTCGCATCGATGACGCCGACTGTCGTGTGACCCGCGCTCCGCCGTACGATCACATTGCAGGGGAGCAGCAGCCCCGCGTCAGGATCTGCCGCCAGTACACGGCTCGCGCTGTCGGGTTTGCAAGCGCCGAGAATGACGTAGTCGCCGATGTCGATCCCGAGTTTGCTGCGCAGCCTCGCGGCGACGTCGATCTCGCAGAGTATGCCGAAGCCTTGCTCGGCGAGGAGGACCTTTGCGCGGGCGAGCGCGTCCGGAAAGTCGAGCGCGATGTCGCGGGTCGTACCGTAGGATAGCTGTGTATGGTTCATGCCGGTTGGTACCTTTCGGGTTGTGCGAGCAGCTCCACGGAGGGGGCGTGATACATTCTCAATGCGAGAAGAGTCGTGCGAGTCCAAATGCCGCGCCGGCTGCCAGACCGCCGATCAACACCGTCTGCAGCCCGCTGCGGAGAGGAGCGGTCCCGGTGAAGCGGCCTTTGACGTAGCCGAACGCGAGCAACGCGAGAAGCGTCACGACCACCGACCACAGTAACGCGGCGTGGACATTCGGCACAAAGAAATAGGACAGAAGCGGGATGAGGCCGCCAATAACGTACGACGCCGCAATCGTGAAAGCACTCGAGAAAGCGCGCTTCGGGTCAGGGCGTTCGAGCCCGAGCTCGAAACGCATCATGAAGTCGACCCACGAACGGGGCCGCTTCTGAAATGCGAGAACGATCGGGGCGATCTCGGCATCGTCGAGCCCGTAGGCTTTGAAAACGGTCGTTACCTCGGCGATCTCGGCTCGCGGAACGTCGGCAACTTCCTGTGTCTCGCGAAGGCGTTCGCTTTCATAGTGCTCCGTATCGCTGCGCGACGCGAGGTATCCACCCAGTCCCATCGCGATCGAACCGGCGGCGACTTCCGCCAAGCCCGCGGTGATGATGATGCCGGTGGACGAGACCGCGCCCGAGAGCCCGGCGGCGAGCGCGAACGGAACCGTAAGGCCGTCCGACATGCCGATGACGATGTCGCGAATGCGCGCGCTGCCGGTAAAGTGACGCTCGATATGGGGTGTTTGCGGCAAACCAACCCTCACTCGATTTCGAAAATGCCCCGAACTGCCCGGTACCCGAACCGGTCAGTGCGACACGAGCGATTAGGGCTGGTTGTGGAGGGCCGTCTTGTCGCTGGGGAGTTCCGTCCGCGCCTCCAGCTGTCGGTCGGGTCGGCTCAGGATGGCGTTGTAGACCATCGCCGTTATCCAACCAGCGATGAGCCCGACGAAGAGGACCGTCACCAGCACGAACAAGCCCGTGCCCGCGCTCCAGTGCGATGCGTAGCTACCGGAGCCGCCGTAGCCACCCATCATCCAGCCGCCACCCATCATCGAACCGGCGCCCATCATGCCGAAGCCGAACAGAAGGCTCAGCACTACCGCGCCGGCGCCGCCCGCAATCGCGAGAGCTTTGGGGTCTAAGGAAGAGTGCTGACTGTGCATGGATTTCCTCACGTTTTGTTGGATTGGCCGGATCGCCGTCGTAACCGCTCGGCGCCACACCCCGTAGTTTGACAGATCGTCCTGACGGGTTCGAGAACGCTTCCATCACAGGGCGTTCCGAACTTATTCACATCCGCGAGTCGGCGAACACGTTAAGGGCGACGATGAACGCCGAAAACGCGCTGAACGACCGCCAGTCGCGTGGTGTTCTTGCCCGGTGTACTACAGACCGTAGTTTACGTCGTTTGTGTGAAGAACCGAAGAAGACCGCGGTCTCAATTGCTCCTTCTCGGCTTGACACCGTCGCAGTTGGGGTAGAATGATTCAAAATGATGAAAAGGCGCAAAGGCGCCCTCGCCGGCGAAAAGAAAAGCCACGTCCTTTAGGGACGCACATCGGCTCGCGGTCACCTAGACGGGATCGACAAGATGGTCAAGCTCGGCGACGGCGGCCGCACTGGGTCGGACAGCGTAGGCGGACGAACAGTCGTCGATCCCGTGTGCGGGATGGAGGTCGATGCAGAGCACTGGCTCGATCACGACGGGCACACCGTTCACTTCTGCTCGGCAGGTTGCAAGGCAAAATTCACGGCGGAGCCCGACAAATATCTGAGGCATGGGGACGTCGCCTCGCCCGCCGTTGCAGCGACCGGCGTCTTGTACACGTGCCCGATGCATCCGCAAGTTCGGCAAAACGGCCCCGGGAGCTGTCCGATCTGCGGCATGGCCCTGGAACCATTGACCGTCACTGCCGAAGCGCCGGAGAACCAGGAACTGGCGGACATGACCCGGCGCTTTTGGATCGGGCTGCTGTGCGCATTCCCGGTCTTCGTGTTGGAGATGGGGGCGCACATCCCCGCGCTCGGGCTACACCGCCTGTTGCCGCCCACGACGTCGACATGGATAGAGTTCGTGCTCTCGACTCCGGTCGTTTTGTGGGCTGGGTTTCCCCTCTTCGAACGTGGCTGGGCCTCGATCGTGCAGCGGAGTCTCAACATGTTCAGCCTGATCGCGCTCGGGACGGGGACAGCGTACGTCTACAGCCTTTTCGCCACGTTCGTGCCGGGGATCTTTCCCGCCGGCTTCCGCGGCATGGACGGCGCCGTCCCCGTGTATTTCGAAGCCGCCGCCGTGATCACGGTGTTGGTTCTGCTTGGACAAGTCGTAGAGTTGCGGGCTCGCGAGCAGACAGGCGGCGCCATCCGCGCGCTCCTGAATCTCGCCCCGAAGACCGCGCGACGTTTGAGCCAAGCCGGCCAAGACGACGAGATTCCGTTGGAGCACGTGCAGGTCGGCGACCGCCTGCGCGTGCGACCTGGAGACGGCGTGCCGGTCGACGGCGCGGTGCTGGAAGGCACGAGCGCGGTCGACGAATCCATGGTCACCGGCGAGTCGATGCCGGTCACGAAAGAAGCCGGTGACAAGCTGATCGGCGGCACCGTGAATAGCACCGGTTCGCTCGTCATGCGGGCCGACAGGGTCGGGTCGGACACCATGCTGTCGCGAATCGTCGCGATGGTGGCAGAGGCGCAGCGCAGCCGAGCTCCCATTCAGCGTTTGGCTGATGTCGTGGCGGCCTATTTCGTCCCGGCAGTGCTTGCTGCCGCCGCAATAGCCTTTCTCGTCTGGGCCGCGTGGGGCCCGGCTCCCTCGCTCGCATACGCTCTCATCGCGGCGGTCTCGGTCGTCATCATCGCCTGCCCGTGCGCGCTTGGCCTTGCCACTCCGATGAGCATCGGGGTTGGGGTCGGGAAGGGTGCCGGCGTCGGCGTCCTGATCAAGTCCGCCGAAGCGCTCGAACGCATGGAGAGGGTCAACACGCTGGTGGTCGACAAGACCGGAACGCTAACGGAAGGCAGGCCGCGCGTGACGGCGATCGTCTTGTCTCCCGGCGCGTCTGAGGCCGACATTTTGCCTTTGGCTGCGGGGCTCGAACGATCCAGCGAGCATCCGTTAGCGGCCGCCATCGTCGCCGCGGCGCACGTTCGCGGAATGGCCCTGCAGGATCCAACCGACTTCTCTTCGTTCACGGGCAAGGGCGTCACCGGCAGAATCGATGGCCGAAGCGTGGCACTTGGCAACATGAAGCTGATGGACGATCTCGGCGTCGCCTTCGCGGCGATGGTCGCGCAAGCCGAGCGACTCCGCGCCGATGGGGCAACTGCGCTGTATGTAGCAGTCGACGGCCACCCTGCCGCGGTGATCGCGATCGGCGATCCCATAAAGGCGACGACGCCGGCGGCGTTGGAC
Source organism: uncultured candidate division WPS-2 bacterium (assembly GCA_937910425.1). Lineage (GTDB taxonomy): Bacteria > Vulcanimicrobiota > Vulcanimicrobiia > Vulcanimicrobiales > Vulcanimicrobiaceae > Vulcanimicrobium. Next base: position 2,123 of record CALEOJ010000310.1, on the reverse strand, counting down.
AACCTGCGTGCGGCTGGAATTCAGATCGTCATGTTGACCGGCGATAACAAAACGACCGCGCAGGCGGTTGCGCGAAAGCTGGGCATTGACGACGTCGAAGCCGACATCTTGCCCGAGGATAAGCTCCGGATCGTTCGTGAGCTGAAGTCCAAGGGACGGATCGTCGCCATGGCCGGTGACGGTGTGAATGACGCGCCGGCGTTGGCCGAAGCGGACGTCGGGATTGCCATGGGTACCGGAACCGAGGTCGCGATTCAGAGCGCGGGCATCACGTTGGTGAAGGGCGACCTCGCCGGCATAGCGCGCGCGCGTTCGCTCAGCCGCGCGACCATGCGAAATATCCGCGAGAACCTCGTGTTCGCGTTCGCCTACAACATTATCGGAATTCCCATCGCGGCCGGCGCCCTCTATCCGGTATTCGGTATTCTTCTCAGCCCGGTTGTCGCCGCGCTCGCAATGTCGTTCAGCTCCGTATCGGTGATCGCGAATGCTCTGCGACTGCGCGCTATAAAGCTGTAAGAACTGTTTTCTCGAGGGCTAACAGTGATGGGAGAGCAGGTACGGGAGGTCGTGCCGGAACGCTGCGTGGCTGAGCGGTAGCGCGAGCGCCAAGCACGCCACCGCCAGCGGCGCCATCCAGACGAGCCAGCGGTCCTCAGGCCTGCGGGCGGCGGCTTCAAGACCTAACCGCGCATCGGCACACAGGTCTGCTCCCCGCGAGATTCGGGCCACCAGCGAGAGGTATCGGTCTTCGCTGCCCTTGGCTGCCGTAAGGTTTGCCGACCGCTCCCGCTGCGCGTGCAGGCGGCGTTCGAGCGGTTCGAATCCTGGGATCAACAACGCCGCAAACGCTAGGTGCCACAGGACCCCGGTGGTGGCGTCACCTCGTCGCACGTGCACGACCTCGTGCCGCAGGACGAGTTCGAGATCCGCATCGTCCAGCGGCTCGATGAACCCGCGCGAGATCACGATCGTTCGACCGAACACGGTTGTCGCGATCGGCGCCGTGAGGTCGACGTACAGGACCTTCGGGATGGCGACGCCGAGCGCGGCCGATGCACGCTCCAAAGCGTCCCGCACTCGTGCCGGCTTCGGCTCGGCAACGTCGCGGAGCCGGGCGAAACGCAGCCGTGCGACGACGATCTTGGCGACCACCACGCCGGCGGAGAGCACGGCGAGCGCGCCCACGAACCATCCGAGCCGTTCATGAATCCACAGCGTCGAATGGTAGAACGGGTCGACGCCGGCGAACTCGCATCCACGGTCGGCCCACCAGGACAGTGGGACGAGAAAGACGATCGGCCAGAGCGCGCGGATGAACCGCACGCCGCTAGCACTTCTTGCGCGAACGATCGTCGAGGCGGCGGCGTAGTTCGTCGAGCGCACCGGCGTCGTTCGCGACCGCGTCAACGAAGCCGTGCACGGCGGCCGGTCCATGCGCCGAGATCAGCCCTCCGAGTGTCCGCGCTACGATGCTCGAGACGACGCCGTCGCGCGTGACGGCCGCGCGGTACCGCATGTCGAGATGCGAGCCGCCCTCGTTGCCCTTCGCGACGAGGCCTTTCTTGAGCATCCGGCTCAGTTCGGTGAACACCGTGGTGTATGCGAGGTCTTCGTGCTCGGACAGTCCGCGATGCAGGTCGGATACCGACAGCGGGCCATGCGCCCACAGGTACTCGAGGATCGAGGCCTGGCGGCTTCCCAGAACCTTTCCGAGGTCGGCTTTCTTTCTCGGGCTCACGGGGTCGACGTGGCGAAGGGGAGCATACTACAGAGCCTCGTACGCTACTGCGAGAGCCGGCTCCTCGATCGTGCTTGCTTCGTCGTGAGCGTGGTCAGGCCGCATCGTGCTGCCTGCCCCGAGCGGTGCCCGGTGCTCTCATGGGCGGCGACTCCGCCCGCAGGAGGATGACCTGAGCAGCATTCACGTCCGCGTCGGCCTCATGGCCGCAGCGAACGCAGGCAAAGAACGGTCCCTCCCGGCTTTCCTTGCAGACATGCCCGCACGCGGCACACGTCTGCGAACTGTATCTGGCGTCGACCTCGATCACCGTGCGAGCAGCGTACGCTGCTTCTATGGCTATAATGGGGCCAGGTGCCGCCTGGCTCACTATTCTGCCGCC
>CALEOJ010000309.1 GCA_937910425.1 uncultured candidate division WPS-2 bacterium | reverse complement strand
GCCACTGCGCGTCCTCGACGAGCACGGCGGCATCGATCGTCGCCGCGAGATGGGCGGCCAGCGCCTGTGCGCCGCCACCGCTCGCCGCGACGCGCGCCAGCGCCTCTGCGTAGGCCAGCAGTGTTTCGGAGCGGTCTCGGCGCAGCGGCCGGGCAGGGACAACGTTCTCGTCGTGCACCGTTTGGAAGGGTTTCGACGCCGAAGGGTGTCTCCTTCGGCCGGAAGGAGCGTCGCCCACGCTGCCGCTCGCGGCCCGCGTTCGCCATTTGCACAACGGCGGAGAGCTTCGAGACGACGTTCGACACGCTCGGGACCGGCCGGTCGATCGGTCGCGCCCGGCGAAGCAGCCGCTCGTGAACACGCTGACCGTCCATCTGTACGTCGCGTTCGTCGTTGCCGCGCTGGCGGTGCTGGCGGTCTGGCGGCGCCCCGAACGCCGCATCACGCTCTACGTCGTGACGCTGCAGATCGTGATCGGCGTCGTGCTGATGGTCCAAGGCGGGCGCGTGCCGTGGTACCATCCCGCGCTCGCGGTCCTGGGCTGGATCGGCTACATGGCGGCGAACGCGATCGCGCGGCGCGACCGCGCTTCGCGCAACGCGCTCGTCGTCAGCGCCGTCTCATCGCTCCTGATCCTGATCGCCTACTACATCGGGATCGAGGCAGTCAAACACGGTTACGCGGGCGGCTGAGCGTTCACCGGGACGAGCGGACGCTTCCCCTCAGCCGCCGGCGCTGTTGCCGCTGACGATCGTCTGGATCGTCGACACGACGGTCAGGCCACCGACGATCACGACGGTCGCCCAGGCGATCAGGTTGAAGGCGAGGTTGTTCACGTATTTGCCCATCAAGCGCGGCCGATTGATCAGCAGCAGCATGAGCACCAGGACCAGCGGAAGCAGCACGCCGTTGAGGACCTGCGAGTAGAAGATGATCTCCGATTGGAGGGCGTCGGCGGCGACCAGCACGATTCCGCCGCCGATCACGATCAAGCCGGCGTAGAGACCGTAGAACACGGGCGCCTCGCGGAACGAGTTCTCGACGCCGGACTCGAAGCCGAACGCCTCGCACACGTAGTACGCGGTCGAGAGCGGCAGGATCGACGCGGTGAAGATCGCCGCGTTGAGCAGCCCGAGCGCGAACAGCAGCGAGGCATACTTGCCGGCCAGCGGCTGCAATGCGGTCGCGACGTCGCCGGCGGTGCTGACGCTGAGAAGATGTCCGCCCGGGCCGATGTGCTGGTTGTGCACGTAGATCGTCGCGGCACAAGCGATAACGATGAAGAACGCGATGACGTCGGTGATGATCGCACCCGAGATCACGTCGATCCGCGAGTACGGGTAGTCTTTGATCCGTATCCCCTTCTCGACGACCGCCGACTGGATGTAGAACTGCATCCAGGGCGAGATCGTCGTCCCGATGACGCCGATCGCGGTGAGCAGGTACGCCTGCGTCGGCTTGAAGTGGGGGAAGACCGTCGCCTTGAGAATCTCGCCCCACGGCGGATGGATGAGAAAGCCGCTGACGACGTAGGCCAGGTACACGACGCAAAACGCAAAGAAAATTTTCTCGACGACGCGGTAGTTGCCGCGCGTGACCATCGTGAAGACGAAGATCGCCGCCAACGGAACCAGCAAGTATTTGCTCAGGAACGGCACGTACTGCTGGAAGACCGGCGAGGCGTAGGCGATACCCGCGAACTCCGCTGCCGTGTTGCCCAGATCGGAAAGGACGAACAGCAGCAGCACGATCGTCGTTACCTTGACGCCGAAGTTCTCGCGAATCAGGTCGGCGAGTCCCTTCCCGGTGACCGTGCCCATCCGGGCGCACATCTCCTGGGTCACGATCAGTGCGACCGTCACCGGGATCAGCAGCCAGAGCATCGAGTAGCCGAACTGCGCGCCGGCGATCGAGTACGTCTGGATCCCGCCGACGTCATTGTCGGCGTTGGCGGTGATGATTCCCGGCCCGATGATCGAGAAGAACATCAACAGGGAACGCCAACGCTTCGGCCGCGACGTCGCTGCCGAGAGCGTGCCGCGGTGGTCTTTCTCGGCGTGTTCGGCCACGGCTAAGCGGTTTTCTCCGCGCGCCGCCGCTGCGCGCGCTTGGTGAATCGCGGCAGCTGCTTCTTGAGCCGCTCGGGGATGATCGCGTCGATCGCATCGTCGACGGTCACGATCCCCAGCATCTTTCCGCTTTCATCGGTGACCGGACACGCGAGCAAGTCGTAGCGTGCGATCGTCGCTGTGACGTCTTCCGCCGACGTGTCGGGACGCACCGTGATCAAGTCGGCATCCATGATGCTGTGGATCGTCGCGCCGGGCGCCGAGAGCAGCAGCGTGCGGAGCGAGAGCACGCCCATCAGCTTTTCGGACTGGTCGGTGACGTAGAGGTAGTAGATGAACTCGGTCTCGGGCGCGATCTCGCGGATCTTCGCGATCGTCGCGGAGACGGTGCGGTGCGGATAGATCCAGCAATAGTCGGTCGTCATCAAGCCGCCGGCCGTATCTTCGTCGTACGCGACGAGCTCGCGCAGATCGTCCGCGGTCTCCGCGTCCATTTCGCGCAGCAGTTCTTCCTGACGCTCCTCGGGGAGGTCGCCGAGCAGATCGGCGGCGTCGTCGGAATCCATCTCCTCGATGATGTCGGCGGCGCGCTCGGTGCCGAGGTCGTCGATGATCGAGCGCTGCACGTCGGCGTCGAGATGCTCGAGCGCGTCCGCGGCGCGCTCGTCGTCGAGCGAGCCCACTACGCGGGCGGCGTCCTGCGATGAAAGCTCGCTGATGATGTCGGCGAGCTCCGAGGGGTGGAGCCGCGCGAGCCGGTGCTCGCTCACCGAGAGCCGGATCTGCTTCGGGCTGAGATCGTGCAGCGGCGCGACGTTGTCCCACGCGATCAGCGAGCGCGGAATGCGGTCGACCAAACCGGGGATGAGCTTCGCGGCGCCGAGCCGCCGCAGCAGCCCGCCGACGCCGACGTCGGCGGCGACGACGCGCAGCGCGCCGCCGGTGCGAGCGACCTCGATGTCGTTGATGCGCACGACCTTGCGGCCGTCGACGTCGACGATCTGTTTGTCGAAGAGGTCCTCGACCAGGTACAGTGCCTCGTCGTCGGGCGGGCGCACGATCTTCGGCGGCGCGGTGAGCACGAGGCCGCCGGTGTCGAGCGTGGCCACTTCGGCGATCGGCGCCGCGAGCTCACCGTAGCGCGTCTTGACGATGATCGCGTCGATCCGCGGGAACGTGTCCTCGGGGTGCTCGACGACGAAGTCGGCGATCTTCCCGACCGTCGTGCGCTCGCCGTCGCGTTCGACCATGACCGGCCGGCCGATCAGCTCGGAGACGAAGCCTTCGTGGAATGTTGCCGTGGTCGCCATCGCGTCGTCACCTCCCCTCGCAAAAAGAAAGACCGGTCTCGGGTGTCTCCCCGTCCGGCCGCTCGGCGCGATGGCGTTTCTCCAACACCGAAGTGCGAAGTTCCGTCCTCTACGTCGAGCTTCAGCACCACACGCCATAACCTCGGGGAGCCGCGTTGAGCGCCGCCTTGATTCGGCGGAGCCTGGTCAACCACGTCGGGGTCTCTCGACCTTTCCGGGCAGCGGCGTATCTGCGTGCGGACGCCTCACCTAACGAGGAATCCACCTCCAAGTGTACGCCGGGCGTCAACCCTGAGCACGTCGAAGAGGCGCGCATGTGGATCCGACTCGCGGCGAGCGTTGCCGCCGTGGCGTTGCTGTATGCCTGTGCCGGCCCGAAGGCGCCGGCCGCGGCCCCCGAGACGACGCCGCCGGC
>CALEOJ010000308.1 GCA_937910425.1 uncultured candidate division WPS-2 bacterium | reverse complement strand
GCGTTCGCGCGGCGCGACGCCGAGGACGAGCCGTGCGAAGGGGCGCTCGCGGCGGCGCTCCGAGCGCGCGCGCAACATCTCGCGCACCGCGAGCTCCCGCAGCGCCGCGAGGTTTTCGGTGCGGAAGAAGTGCGCCAGCGCCGCGTCGACCCGCTCGCGGGGGTAGATCTTGCCGTCGCGCAACCGCTGCCGCAGTACGTCGGGCGTCACGTCGATGAACACGACTTCGTCGGCGAACTCCAGCACGCTATCCGGCAGCGTCTCGCGCACGCGGGTTCCGGTGAGGCGTTCCACCGCGTCGCCGAGCCCCTCGAAGTGCTGGACGTTGAGCGTCGTGCTCACGTCGATCCCGGCGCGCAAGACGGCGATCACGTCGTCGTAGCGCTTCGCGCGCGCACCGGCGTTCAGATTGGTGTGGGCGAGCTCGTCGATCAGGGCGACGCGTGGATGGCGCAACATCAGCGTCTCGAGGTCCATCTCGCCGTTGGCCAGGCGCGGGATCTGCTCGATCCCGGCGAGCAGAACGGCGGTCTCCGCGCGCCCGTGCGTCTCGACGAGCGCCGCCACCACGTCGATGCCCTCATCGATCAGCTGGTGCGCGCGGTCCAACATCGCGTAGGTCTTGCCGCTCCCCGCCACCGAGCCCAGGTAGATCGTCAGCTTGCCGTAGCCGATCCGCAGCCGGTCGCCGAGCGCGGAACCGTAGGGGTGGCGCCCGCCCTCGGCCGTGAATCCCGAGGGACCGGCGTTCGGATCGGCGACCAGCAGCTCGCGGTCGAGCGGCTTGCTCAGGATGCGGTCGGCGAGCGGTCCGCGCGGAACGATGAGGTGCGATGCGCGTACCGCGCTCAGATCGCCGCGCTCCAGGCCCGGCGGGAGCGGGATGACGCCGCCGTCGGCGTGCAGCGTCGCGTCGGCGAGCGCGCGCGGGTCGACGCCCTCGATCCCGACGGTTTCGAGCGCGAGATCGAGCGCGTCGGCGAGCGCCGCGGCGCGCCGGACGAACGGCTCGGGATCGCCCGGACCGATGGTGACGGCGAGCGCGGTCGAGACTTTGCTCGGCGCGACGACGGGGTTCGTGAGGTCGTCGACGACGCGCAGCAGCAGCTCGCGCATCAGCCCGACATTCTTCGGCTGCAGGATCCCGGCGGCGGCGCGCTCGATGTCCTCCTCGCGCACGATGCGCCCCGTCCGCAACCGCGACTCGATGACCGACGGCGCGACGTCGAGCGCGATGACCCGGTCTGCTTTGCGCAGGAACGCGGCGGGGACGAGCTCGCGGACCGGATACCCGATGATGCGCTCGGCGACCGGCGCGACCGTGTCGAGATGCATCACGTTGAACGCGCCCAGCACCGACTTCCCCGCCTCGCGCAGCGCCAGCGCGTCCTGCCAGCGCTTCGCATGCGCCGCGCCGGGCGGGTTCGAATGCGCGAGCTCGTCGAGCACGATCGTCTCCGCGTCGCTCGCGAGCGCAGCCTCGAGGTCGAAGTCCTCGACGACCGTCGTTCCGGCGGCGAAGCGCCGCGGCGCGATGCGCTTGAGCGGCGCGGCAAGGGCCTCGAGCTGCGGGCGGTTCTTCGTCTCGACCCAGCCGATCGCGACCCGCCGGCCCGCTTTCGCTTCGCCGAGCGCGTCCATGAGCAGACGATGGGTCTTCCCCGCGCCCGGGACGCCGCCCAAATAGATCGTCAGCTTCGGCGACAGGCCGAGCTCGGCGAGGAGCGCCGCACCTTTCGAGAGCGCTGACCTCGGGTCAGGGGGGACATCCGAGCGTGGTCTCTCCCGCACGCCGATCTGTTCGCAGGGCGGGCATGCGGCTCCCCGAAGCGCCCAACGTGCGCTTGCGAGCCGTCGCCGTCGCCGCCTTCGCGCTGCTGCTCGCCGCGTTCGTCGTCGACGCGGTCACACCGCAGCGGCTCGTCGTCGCGATCCTGCTCGACGTGCCGATCGTGCTCGCCGCGCTGACGCAGAGCCGCCGCCTCACCGCTTCGCTCGTCATCGCCGCACTCGCCGCCGACGTGGCGGCCGCGTTCGTCAACGCCGCCCATGACGAGTACCGCTGGGACCCGATCGGGCTCGGCGACCGCGCACTCTCGATGCTCTCGATCGTGCTGGTCGGCTATCTCAGCACGGCGGTTCAGGAACGCGCCGAACGAGTCGGAAGGCTCGCGGCGCAGGAAGCCCGGGCGCGCCGGGAAGCGACGCTCGCCGCGACCGCCGACCGCATTCGTTCCTCGCTCTCGCCGGCGGTCGTCATTCGCGCGATCGTCCGCGAGGCGCCGCAGGCACTCGATGCCGCGGCCGCGTTCTGGTACCCGGCGCAAGCCGACGGCGAGTTCCTCGCCGCGCACGAGGGCACGACGGAGGTGGAGGTCGTCGACGGGCGTCCGGCACCGGAGATCAGTTCGCTCACCCACCGCGTCGCGGACGACGGCGTCGTCAGCGTCGTGCGCGCCGTCGACCCGCTCGGGCGGTTCGCGCTGGACCGGCTGAGCGCGCGCAGCGCGATCGCGATCCCGCTCGCCGACCGCGGCGTGCGTTTCGGCGTGCTGATCGCCGCGTCGAACGCGGAAGCGCCCGAGGACCTCACGGTGCAGGCGGCACGCGGCTTTGCGACGCTTGCCATCGACGCGCTCGGGCAAGCGCGCCTGTTCGGCGAGCTCGCCGAACGCAACGAAGCGCTGGTCGAACGCCAGGACGTGATTCGCGATCTCGTCTACGCGCTCTCGCACGATCTGCGCACGCCGCTCACCGCGCTCTCGATGACGCTGCGCCAGGCCGCGGACGGCGCGTACGGTGTGTTGCCGCAGCGTTACGAGACGGTGCTGCGCGACAGCCTCGTCTCGATCGACGACCTGACTCGGCTCGCCGAGACGCTGCTCCTCGTCGCGCGGTTCGAATCCGGCGAGCGGCACGCCGAAAGCGAGCTGCTCGACCTCGCCGCGGTCGGACGCGAGATCGGCTCCGAGTTGCACGCGATGGCCGAGTCGCGCGGCATCGTCTTGACCGTCGACGCGCCGCCGGCGGCGAAGGTGCGCGGATCGCGCGGCGATCTCAAGCGCGCGATCGCCAACCTGGTCGCCAACGCGCTGCAGCACACGCCGCGCGGCGGGACGGTGCAGCTCCGCGTCTCGG
>CALEOJ010000307.1 GCA_937910425.1 uncultured candidate division WPS-2 bacterium | reverse complement strand
AGTGATCGAAGAACAAACGGTGTCCCCGCCGACCTCGGGCTCATGAGCAATCGCGTGGTCTCCTTCGTCGGCGCGAAGGGCGGATCCGGAACCTCCAGCGTCGCGCTGGAGGTCACCCGCGCGCTGCGGCGCAGCCAGCAGGTCGCTATCGTCGACGCCGACCTCACCGGCCGCCGGAACCTCGCGGTCATGCTCGACGCCGTCCGCCTCTTCGACGAGAAGCGCGGCGGGGACGGCCTCCCGATCGTCGAGTGCGAGGGCTTTCAGGCCGCCGAACTCATCAACGGCCTGATCGCTTCCTTTTCGCTGCGCGCCAAATCCGTCGAGCAGCTGAACGACGCCCTCGCCGCGTGCGAGACGATCATCGTCGACGTGCCGCAGCCGTTCGCCGGCGCCGTGCAACCGCTGGTCTCGCGGACGTCACGCTTCCTGATCGTCATGGAACCCACGGTCCTCGGCGTCGCAAGCGCGCGCAGCTTCATCACCGACGCGTTCGCCAACGTCGAGCGCAGCCGCATCGCCGCGGTCCTCAACCATCGGGAAGCCGGGCCGAGCGAACTCTCGCGCCGCGAGGTCGAAGGACTGCTCGGCATCGCGGTCGCCGCCGAGATCCCGAACCGATCGGATCGCAGCTTCGTCAAGGCGGTCGCCGCGCTGGCAGCCTACGTCGGCGAGGTCCCCGTCGCCGACACCTCGCTCAACCTGCTGATCTCCAACACCCCGATCGGGGAACGGCGCTCCGACGTACGCCGCGAGGAGATGCGCGCCGCAGAGCGCGCGCTCGACGACAAGCCCGCCGCCACCGGCCTCCCCTCGCGCACGGCCGCGATCAACGCGATCAAAACGGAGATCCACGCCGCACTCGGCGACGAGATCGACGCCGCGACCGCGGCGACGATGTCGGACGCCGGCCGCCTGCTTCGGCTGCGCGAGAAAGTCTCGGCGACGGTCCGCCGCCTCGTCACCACGCACTCGGAAGAGTTCTCGATCGAATCGATCCAGCCGCTGTGCGACGAGATCATCGCCGAGGCCCTCGGCCTGGGCCCGCTCGAGGACTTGATGGCGCAGCCCGACGTCTCCGAGATCATGGTCAACGGGCCGGAGCGGATCTTCGTCGAGCGGAACGGCAAGCTCGAACTCACGGCGAAGCGCTTCGCCAGCCCGCAGCAGTTGCGTCTGGTGATCGAACGGATCATCGCGCCGCTGGGCCGGCGTGTCGACGAGTCCTCACCGATGGTCGACGCCCGCCTGCCCGACGGCTCGCGCGTGAACGTCATCATCGAGCCGCTGGCGCTCGACGGCGCGACGATCTCGATCCGCCGGTTCGGGATTCGGAAACTCGAGATCGAGGATCTCGTGCGCCTCGGCGCCGTCTCCCCGCAAGTCGTCAGCCTCCTGCGCGCCGCGATCCAGGCGCGACTCAACGTCGTCGTGAGCGGCGGAACGGGCTCGGGGAAAACCACGTTCCTCAACGTTCTGTCCGGCTTCATTCCCTCGGGCGAACGCATCGTCACAATCGAGGATGCGGCCGAACTGCAGCTGCGCCAGCAGCACGTTGTGCGCCTGGAGTCCCGCCCGCCGAACATCGAAGGCAAAGGCGAGATCAGGATCCGCGACCTGGTGCGGAACTCGCTGCGGATGCGCCCGGATCGCATCGTGATCGGCGAGTGCCGCGGCGGCGAGGCTCTCGACATGCTGCAAGCGATGAACACGGGCCACGACGGCTCGCTCACCACCGTGCATGCCAACGCGCCCCGCGAGGCGCTCTCGCGCATCGAGACGATGGTCATGATGGCGGGCTTCGATCTGCCGGTGCGCGCGATTCGCGAACAGATCGCGGGCGCGGTCGATCTCATCGTGCAGACCGCTCGTCTGCGCGACGGCAGCCGCAAGATCATGAGCATGACTGAGATCGTCGGCATGGAGGGTGACGTCATCACGATGCAGGAGATCGTTTCGTACCAGCAGCGCGGCATGAACGAAGACGGCAAGGTGATCGGAGACTTCCGCTTCAGCGGCGTGCAGCCGCAATGCTTCGCCCGATTCGAGGAGCTCGGCATCCCCTTCGAGCGCGAAGAGCTCGCGACGATGGAGTCGGCCGGAGGCCTCTGGTGATCACCGCGGCCGGACCGTACGCCATCGTCATCGGCTTCACCGTCGCCGCCGCGCTCTGCTGGCTCGCCGTCGCTGAGCGCGCCCAACGCGTCGCTCGCACCATCGTGCCGCGTTCCGCCGCGTTCGCGTCCGGCGCCGTCACGAACGTGCGTGAGGCGGCCGTTTGGAAGAACATGCAGACGGCTCGGCGCACGAAGAAGTTCATGCCGCAGCTCGAGAGCGCGCTGCGGATGATCGCGGGCTCGCTGCGGGTCGGGCTCAGTCTTCCGCAATCCCTGGTCGTCGTCGCCGAAGAGCTCGACGACCCCGCCAAGACGGAGTTCAAGCGCGTCGTCGGCCGCACCAACCTCGGCGTCAGCATTCTGGACGCGCTCGACGAGATGGCCGAACGCATGCCGAGCAGCGAGCTGTCGATGACCGTGCGCGCGATCCGCGTCCAGTCTCAGACCGGCGGCGACCTCGCCGAACTGCTCGAAGCGGTCGGCGACACGATCAAAGCGCGTCGCACGCTCGCACGCAAAGTGGCGGCGCTGACGGCCGAGGGCCGTATGAGCGCCTACGTCATCCTCGCGCTGCCGATCGGCGTCGGGATCTTTCTGACGATATCACAGCCTCACATGGGGCATTCGCTGATGTTCACGCTCATCGGCCGCCTCGCGCTTGCGACCGTCGCCGTGCTCGAAACCCTCGCGTGGGTCGTCATCGCGGCAATGCTCAAGGTCCAACTGTGAACGTTCAGGTTTTCGCGCTTCCGGCGCTGGCCATGATCAGCATGTTCGTCCTGTTGCTCGCGATGCCGCGGCGGTCACCGGCGCACCGCATCGTGAACGACCTCGAGCGCCGCCCGAGCGGCCGGCATGCGCTGACCGAACGCGTGGTAGACCAGCGCGATCTAGGCCGGCTGCGCAGCCGCTTCCTCGAAGCGGGCTGGTATGAGGAGACGCCGACCGGCTTCCTCACCCGTTGCGTCGCGTTTGCCGGCGGCGGCGTCGTCGCCGCACTCGTCCTGGTGTGGTTGAGGCACCCCGGCGTCATGATCGGCGGCGGCATCGTGCTCGGGTTCGCCGCCGGCGGTACGTACGTGCCATATTCGCGCCTGAGCGGCGCCATCAAGAAGCGCAAGAGCGAGATCTCGCGCGCGCTCCCGGACCTGCTCGACACGCTGTCGAGCACGGTGCGCGCCGGGCTCGCGCTGAACGCCGCGCTCGTCCACGCCGCATACGCGGTCAGCGGCCCGCTGGCCGAAGAGCTCCGCGGCACATTGAGCGAGATCCGGCTCGGCCGCTCGCGCACCGAAGCGCTGCGTGCGCTCGCCGCGCGCGTTCAAAACGACGAGGTCACCCAAGTCGTGCGGGCGATGGTGCAAGCCGAACGCCTCGGCGCAAACCTGTCGTCGGTCCTCGCAAGCCTGTCGTCCGAGTCGCGCGAGCGCCGGGTGCTCAAGGCGGAAGAGATCGCCGCGTCCCTCCCCGTCAAGATGGTGCTCCCAATGGCGTTGTTCATGCTTCCGGCCCTTTTCGTCATGATTTTCGGCGCCGTCGCCGCGGACTATTACACACGATGACGCACGCAACCCAACTCGTCGCCGACGCCGGACTGCTCGCCGCGCTCGCGTTTCTCGGCACGGTGCTCGCGCGCATCGTCACGGCCGACGCACGGTCGTTCGCCGACGGACCTCCGGCCGGAAATCCCGCGGTCAGCCTCATCGTCGTTACGGCGGCGCTCGCCGGGCTCTGCCTCGCCATCCGCGGCGTCGCGGTTCCCGAGCTCGGGGTCGCCTGCGTCATGACGATCGTACTGTCCGGCATCTGCTACTCGGACGTGCGCTGCGGGCTCATCCCGGATGTCTTCACCATAGCGCCGCTCGCCGCCGTGCTCGGCGGCGATCTTCTGCTCCACCAGTGGAGCGCTCCGATTGCGGTCGCGCTCGTCGTCGCACCGTTCTGCGTCGCTGCGAAACTCTCTGGGGGGCGCGGGATGGGCTGGGGCGACGTCAAGCTGGTCGCGCTCGGCGCGGCGGTGCTCGGCGCAGAGCCTGCGCTTCTCGCGTTCACGGGCGCGTGTTTCGCCGCAGTCGCCGTCGCGATGGTGGTGCGCCGCCGGCAGATGGTCCCCCGTCCGATCGCATTTGCCCCATATCTCGCCGTCGGAATCGCCGCCGTTCTCGCGGTCCACGGGGTCGTCTGAGTTGAACATCGCTCCCCGATCGGCGAACACCGCCAGTCGCAGGTGGCTGCTGCCCGCGATCGTTCTCGCCGGACTCGCCGGCGCGGACGTCGTCGGCGCACTGAATGTCCCGCCGTCCGACGGCGATCTCGGCTGGCAGCATTGGCTGGGCGTCCAAATCCTCGGCAGCGGGCTGCCTCACGCACTCGGTGCCGAGAGCTTCACGGCAGCCGGCGCGCCGTGGGTGCCGCAGGAGTGGCTGTTCAGCACACTGCTGGCGCTCGCCGTCGCGCACGGCATGGGCTGGCTGTTCGCGCTCGCCGTCGGCACGTGCGCCATACTCGCCCTCGGCTGCGTCGCACTACGATGCGCCCGGCACGGCGCGCATCCCGCCGCCGTCGCATTGGTGCTGATCTTCGTCGACGTTGCGATGTCGCAGTCGTTCGGCGTTCGCGTGCAAGTCGTCGGGTGGGCGATGCTTGCAGCATTCCTGCTCGCGCTCGAGCTGCCCGGACGGCTGCGCTGGGCGGCGATCCTCATCGCGGTCCTCTGGGCGAATTTTCACGCGAGCGCGATGCTCGCGCCGGTCCTCGCCGCCGCCGCCGCCGCCGGCAGCGCGGCGCAGGGCGATCGACGAGGCGCCGTCCGGGACGCCGTACTCGCGCTGTGCAGCGCGTTCGCGGTGTGTGCGACGCCGCTGGGGACGCGGTTGCCGCTATACGCCCTCGCACTCGCCCACAGCCCGATCCGGCATTGGATCCACGAATGGCGCCCGACCGCGTTTGCCGATCCGGCGTTCGCCTTGGGCGCGCTGCCGTTGGTCGCGCTCGCCGCGTTCGCCGCGCCGCGCTCGTGGCGCGCGATCGCGATCGCTGCACCGTTCGCCTACCTCACCTTCGTCGCCGTCCGTAACGTCCCGCTCGCCGCGATTGCCTGCGCACCGCTCGCGGCCGTCGCGCTGACGGGGCTGCTGCCGTCGCTCGCCAGGCTACGGCCGATTCGCAGCCGCACCCTCGCAACGGCCGCAATCGTCGTCGCCTTCCTCACCGTGGGCACTCCGAATGCAATCGGCGCGCGCAGCGTTCACGACGAGCGCCCGCTGATCGCGATCGCGCAGCTGGCCGGGCTCCCGAGCCGGCATCGCCTGCTCTGCGAGGACTTCGCCTGGTGTGGTCCGGCGGTCGACACCGGTCGCGTCAGCGTGTTCTTGGACGGCCGAGCCGATCCGTTTCCGCAGTCGGTGTGGACGCAGTACGACACGGTCATCCACGTGCGCAAGGGATGGCGCCTCATCGTACGTCGCTACGGCGTCGACGCCTTGCTCGTGCATCGCGGCGGCGCGCTCGACCGCGCCGCCCAGCGCAACGGTTGGCGCATCGTCGTCGACGCCCCGATCCGGCTGCTCGTCAGCCACGCGCCCAGCCCCCAACGAAGGAGAGACTCATGAGAAACCACCAGCGTCGGGAGACCGGCGAGACCGAGCGCGCATTTCTGGCGCATCACAACGCGCTGACGGGGTTGCCGAACCGCAACCTGCTGGTGCAGAAACTCTCGCGCGCGATGGCAGCCGCCAGAACGGCGGGCCGGCACGTCGCGGTCGTCTCCATCGACCTGGACGACTTCGCGCGGATCAACGACGCGTACGGGCACGCGGAAGGCGACAGCATCATCCACAGGTGCGCCGAACGCCTTACCGCCTGCGTGCGCTCGGTGGATTTGGTCTCACGAGTCGGAGGTGACGAGTTCGTCGTCATCCTCGGTGACATGGGTTCCAGCGCGAGCGCCGCTCGCGTCGTGCAACGCATGCGCGCCGCGCTCGCCGAGCCGATCGCGATCGGGAACGCCGCGATCGGGGTCACCGCCAGCTTCGGGATCAGCTCCTTTCCCGACGACGGAGGTTCCGCAGAACAGCTGCTCGGGTTCGCCGACCTCGCGATGTACCGGGCGAAGCGGTCGCGGCGCGGCGACTTTGCCTGCTTCGCGCCTGAGCGGCACGACGAAGCCGTCGAGCGGGTGCGGCTCGAGCACGAGCTCGGTGAGGCGATTGCGAACGGCGAATTGGTCGTTCACTATCAACCGATCATCGACGCGCGGACGAACCGTATCGGCGGAGTCGAAGCGCTCGTCCGGTGGGCACATCCGATCGAGGGTCTCAAAGCTCCGGGCACCTTCATCCCGCTGGCAGAGGAGACCGGGCTGATCGTCCCCCTCGGCGAGTTCGTCCTACGCGAAGCGAGCCGCACGATTGCGCAGTTGAACCGTGGCGGGCACTCGGGCCTTCGGCTCTCGGTCAACGTTTCGGCACGTCAGTTGCACGACGAGGCGTTTCCGACCAACGTGCTCGGCGCGCTGGCGCAATCGGGTCTGCGGACCGATCGTCTCGACCTCGAGGTCACCGAGGCGTTTCTGATCTCCGACGCAGCGTGGGCGGCTTCGCAGCTCCGCGAGCTGACCCGGCTCGGAATTCGGATCGCGCTCGACGACTTCGGGAGCGGCTGCAGCGCGCTGACGTTTCTCCGCCGTTTTCCGGTACAGCTGCTCAAGCTCGACCCCTCCTTCGTCGCCGAGATCGAACGCAGCGAGCTCAGCCGCGCGGTCGCAGCCGCGATCATCGGCGCGGCGCGGAAGCTGGGGATGCGCACCGTCGCCGGAGGCGTGGAGACCGCCGCCGCGTACCGCGTGCTCGGCGCGCTCGGCTGCGATGCGTTCCAGGGCTCCTATTTCGCGCCGCCGATGACGGCGGCCGCGCTCGAGGACTATTTTGCGGAAGACCATCTCGCGAAGGCCTCGTGAACTCGGCGACCCTCGCGCGTTACCGCCCGGTTACGGCGCGCTGCTAGCGTAGGGCCATGACCACGTCTTTGAGCGCGCGTGCCGACATCTTCAACCGGTTCTATGTCGCTGCGATGTTCGCCGTCATCATCGCGATCGGCAGCTGTGGCATCTTTGCGATCGTGCGAGGCCAAGAGAGCGACAACCTGGTCGCGCAAAGTTTCGAGCGCGCGAACGACGCCAGCGACATGCGGACCGCGCTGGATCGCGAGGACGTCGAGCTTCTGTGGCAGATGCGGCAACGGGAGGGCCTGGAGTCGGATCGGCTCGTTCGGGCGACCGAACTGTTCGACGCCACAAACCTCGCCGTCAAGCGTGATGGTTGGGCGAGCAGCCAGCCGCTCCTCAAAACGCTGGCGTCGCGCCAGGCCACGTTCGTGGCGGACAGCCGCGAGGTCGCCGGCGCCCTCTCCCTCGGCGAGTACGCGCGGGCGATACGCGTCGACACGGAGCGCGTGAGGCCCAACGTCACCGCGATGCGGCATGCTCTCGACGCGATATCGGTCGGATTGTACCGCGCGAGCGTCGCCGACGCGGCAGCGGACCGTCGGTTCATGTGGGACCTGGAGCGCCTCATCGGAGTGGTCACGCTGCTCGGCGTTCTTCTGATGGCCGGATTTGCCGTGTTGCTCGGTCGCTACAAACGTTCCGCGGATGCCTCGGCCGCCGCGACGCTGGCCGTGCTCGAACAAGCGGCATTGACCGACAGCCTGACGACGCTCGGCAACAACCGGTCGTTCTACGACGATTTCGAGCGCGAGCTCGCGCGTGCCAAGCGGCACGATCATTCCCTGGTTCTGGCGTTGATCGACGTCGACGACTTCAAGGCGGTCAACGATAAAGGCGGACATTCGCACGGCGACGCCGTTCTGGCGGGTGTCGGAGAGCGGCTGGGCACCATGCGTCAGGAAGATCGCGGCTACCGCATCGGCGGCGACGAGTTCGCGCTCATTCTGGTGGAAACCGACCCTGCAGCGGCCGCCCTCGCGCTGGGGCGCCTGCAGTCCGAGATCCGCGAGTGCGGACTGGGCGCCACCGTGAGCATCGGCTACGTCAACCTCACCGGGGAGCAGCTCCACGCGGAGTCCTACGAACTCGCCGACACGGCGCTGTATGAAGCCAAACGCCGGGGTCGCAATCAGACGGTGTGCTTCGAGAACGTCAGCGCCACGGTCAACGTCTTCTCGCCGCGCAAAGCCGACGCGGTTCGTACCATGATCGCGCAGGGGCTCGTGAGCACCGCGTTCCAGCCGATCTGGGACGTGCAGAGCACGCGCCCGCTCGGCTTCGAGGCGCTGGCGCGGCCGCTCCCCGAGCTGGGTTTGTCGGGTCCGCAAGAGGCGTTCGACGTCGCAGAGCGCATCCGGCAGCTTCCCGAGCTCGACATGCTGTGCACGCGAAAGACGCTTGAGGCCGCTGCGAACTTGCCGGCCGATTCGGTCATCTTCCTCAACTACTCCCCCGCATCGCTCGTCGACGGCGGATTCGACCCGAAAACGTTCGTCGCCACCGTGCGAGCCGCAGGATTGCAGCCCCAGCAGATCGTGATCGAGGTAACCGAGCGCCGCATCGATGATCCCACGACCGTCGCCCTGCGAGTCGCGGCGCTGCGCGCGCTCGGCGTTCGCATCGCGCTCGACGACACCGGAAGCGGCCACGCCGGGCTGGAGATCTTGAGCAAGGTTCGGTTCGATTTCGTCAAGATCGACCGCGGGCTCATCGTCGAGGCGATGGAGAGCGGCGAGGCACGCGGCGTGCTGGCCGGGATCATCGCGATCGCCCGCGAGACCGGGAGCTACTTGATCGCCGAAGGGATCGAAACCGGCGAGATGCTGGACTTCGTCCGCAAGGCGCACATCCCCAACTTCGCCGGCGTGCGCGGCATTCAAGGCTACCTGCTCGGCAGGCCCCAGACGGGCCAGTTCGATGCCCGGTCGCTCGAGCAGCATCACGACTTCCTCGCGGCGCGCCAACTCGCCGAGGGGGGCGTTCCCCGCTCGATCGATGTGGTCAGCGGCGAGGAGAGCGGGACCGGCAACTGGCTGCCGTCCGTCAAACCGCTCGCGTTCCGTTGACTCTTCGCGCGCACACGCCGATCGCAGAGCTCGACCTCGCAGAGCGCGGCGTCGATTCATCGATGCGGATACGCCGCGCGCTCGTCGCTGCGGAGACGACGCTGCACCTGATCGAGCGCACCGCTCACATCGGCACCTATAATCTCGACATCGTCACCGGGAAGCGCACGTGGTCGGACGAGCTCTACCGGATCCTCGGCGTCCCGGTCGGCAGCCCGATCGACAGCACGTCGTACGTGAGGCGCGTACATCCGGACGACTTGGCCGCGATTCTGGCCCTTCGCGAGGCCCTTCACAACGGTGTCGGGTTCAGCCGCGAGCACCGCATCGTGCTCGATGACGGCACGGAGCGATGGATGGAGACGAACATGCAGCCCGTCGTCGATGCGCACGGCGCGGTGGTGTGGCTGTTCGGAACCGGCGTCGACATCACCACGCGAAAAGTCGCCGAGCTCGAGCTCGCGTTTCTGGCGCACCACGACGCCTTGACGGGTTTGCCGAACCGTACCCTGCTCGCCGAGACGCTCGCGGCCGCGCTGACGGCGGCCGGCTCGTCAGGCCGCCAGGTCGCGGTCATCTACGTCGATCTGGACGACCTCAAGCGAATCAACGACACGTACGGGCACGCGGAAGGCGACCGCGTCATCCGCCGGTGTGCCCAGTGCCTCACCGCGTGCATGCGCGCGGGCGACGTCGTGGCCCGCGTCGGCGGCGACGAGTTCGTGGTCATCTTGGCCGACATGGAGTCCAACGCCGAAGCCACGCGCGCGGTGCAGCGCATGCGCGCCGCGCTCGCCGAACCGATGTCGATCGGAACCGTCACGATGAGACTACGGGCGAGTTTTGGGATCAGCTGCTTTCCGGCCGACGGGGATTCCGCGGATCAGCTGATCCGGTACGCCGATCTCGCGATGTACCACGCGAAGAACACGCAGCGCGGTGAGGTCGCCTACTTCGAGCCCTCCCTGCGGGACGCCGCGGTCGACCGCTTGCGGCTCGAGCACGAGCTCGGCAACGCGATTGCGAACGGCGAGTTGGTGCTTCACTATCAGCCGATCATCGACGCGCGGACGAAACGCATCGGAGGGGTCGAGGCGCTCGTCCGATGGCCGAATTCGCCCAACGGCGACACCTCGCCGGAGAGCTTCATCCCGCTCGCCGAGGAGACCGGCTTGATCGTCCCGCTCGGCGCCTTCGTCCTGCGCGAAGCGACGCGCGCGATCGCGGAGCTGCAGCGCACCGCCCGCCCGGAACTTCGCCTCGCGGTCAACCTCTCGCTCCGGCAGCTGAGCGACGATGCGTTGCCGGCCACCGTCGAAGCGGCGCTGGCACGAGCGGGGATGCCTCCGAACCTGCTCGACCTCGAGATCACCGAGACGTACCTCGTCTCCGACCCGGCCCGGGCTGCGGCACAGCTCGGCCGGCTCACCCGGCTCGGAATCCGGATCGCGGTGGACAACTTCGGGACCGGCTATAGCGCGCTCACGTTCGTTCGCCAGTTTCCCGCGCATCTGCTCAAGCTCGACCGCTGGTTCGTCGCCGAGATCGAACGCAGCGAGGCCAGCCGCACGATCGCGGCCGCGATCATCGATCTGGCATGCAAATTGGGGATGCGCTCGGTGGCCGAAGGCGTCGAGACCGCAGCGCAACATCGCCTGCTCGACGAGCTCGGCTGCGACGCGTTCCAAGGTTTTTACTACGCACCGCCGATGACGGCGGGCGATCTGCGAGACTATCTCGCGTCCGAGCGGCGCGTCGCATGACGAACACGACGCGGACCCAGACCGGCGAGGTCGATCTCGCGGAACCCCGCTCTGACGCCGCGATGCGGGCTCGCCGGGCGCTCGTCGCCGCCCAGACGACGCTGCAGTTGATCGAAGAGTCCGCTCACATCGGTACGTACGATCTCGACCTCGCCACCGGCACACGCATCTGGTCGGACGAACTCTACCGGGTTCTCGGCTTGCCGGTCGGCGGCGAGACCGAGACGACGACCTACCTGGACCGGGTCCACCCCGACGACCTGGCGTTCGTCCAGGCGCATTGGGCGGCGCTTCGGAACGATATCCCGTTCCGCATCGAGCACCGCATCGTCCGCGACGACGGAACCGAGCGATGGGTCGAGACGAGCGCACAGGCCGTGCTCGACGACCACGGAACCGTGGTGCGCCTTTTCGGAACCGGAACCGACATCACGACGCGCAAGCTCGCGCAGCTCAAGCTCGCGTTCCTCGCGCATCACGACGCGCTGACCGGATTGCCGAACCGCGCGTTGCTCTCGGAGATCCTCGCGGCCGCTATCGCGACGCCCAATGGACGCGGCGCGGTCATTTTCATCGACGTCGACGACTTCAAGCGGATCAACGACACGTACGGGCACGCGGAGGGCGACCGCGTCATCCGCAGGTGTGCGGAGTGCCTCACCGCATGCTTGCGCTCGGGCGATGTGGTCGCGCGCGTCGGCGGCGACGAGTTCGTCGTCATCTTGGCCGATGTTGCCTCGCGAGCGATCGCCGCGGCCGCCGTGCGGCGCATGCGCGCCGCGCTCGCGGAACCGATCTCGGTCGGGAACATCATGTTGGGGCTGCGCGCGAGCTTCGGTATCAGTTGCTTCCCGGATGACGGGACTTCCGCAGATCAGCTCATCCGGTACGCCGATCTCGCGATGTACCACGCGAAGAACACGCGGCGCGGTGACTTCGCATTTTTCGAACCCGCCCTCGAGGCCGCCGTGGTCGACCGTTTGCGGCTCGAACAAGAGCTCGGCGAGGCGCTCGCGCACGGCGACTTCGTCGTTCGCTATCAGCCGGTCATCGACGCGCAGACGGAGCGGATCGGCGGCGTCGAGGCGCTCGTGCGCTGGCTCCATCCGACCGAGGGTTTGAAGCCACCGGGGAGCTTCATACCGATCGCCGAGGAAACGGGGTCGATCGTTCCCCTCGGCGAGTTCGCACTGCGTGAAGCGACGCGCACGATCGCGACGCTGCAGCGCAATGGGTACCCGGAGCTCCGCCTTTCCGTCAACCTCTCGGCGCGCCACCTCAACGACGACGGATTGCCGGCTACCGTCCGGACGGCGCTGGCAGAATCAGGGATGCGGGCGGATCTGCTCGAGCTCGAGATCACCGAGACCTTCCTCGTCTCCGATCCGCTGCAAGCCGCGGCACAGCTCGGTGAGCTCGTCGGGCTCGGAATCCGGATCGCGTTGGACGACTTCGGCACCGGGTACAGCGCGCTGGCGTTCCTGCGCCAGTTCCCCGTCCACGTGCTCAAGCTCGACCGCTCGTTCGTCGCCGAGATCCAGCGCAGCGAAACCAGCCGCACGATCGCGGCCGCGATCATCGATCTGGCACGCAAACTCGGAATGCGCTCGGTGGCCGAAGGCGTGGAGACCGCCGATCAGCACCGCGTGCTCGACGAACTCGGCTGCGACGCGTTCCAAGGTTTCTACTTCGCGCCGCCGATGACGGCCGCCGAGCTGCGGAACTATCTCGCGGCGGCGGCTTGACCGGCCCGGATCACTTCGCCGGGAGCAACGCCAGCTCGGCTTGCGCCGCTCTGACCACGACCGGCTCGTCCGAGGCGATCGCGTGGCGGTACTGCTCGCGCGCCAGCGCGATCTTGCCCTGGAGATTGTAGGTGACCGCGAGCATGTAGTGCAGCCGTCCATCCTCTTGCGAGACGGCCAGACCTTTGATGTAGGCGGCTTCCGCGAGCGGGAACAGCCGGTGCTCGTTGTAGTCGTAGCCGAGGTCGATGTAGGCTTCGGGCCGCATCGGGTCGGAACGGATCGCGCGGTTGTAGTACGCGATCGCCGTCTTCCAGTCGGCCTGCATGTCGTAGATGTAGCCGATGTTGACCAGCGCCTCGGTCCCCTCGGGGCGGAGTCCCAGCGCGCGGTCGAGGTACGGGCGCGCGGTCGCCGCATCGTTCTTCTCGAGGTAGGCTTCGCCCAAGTTGACGACGGCCTGATAGTAGTTCGCGTCGGTGCCCAGACACGACCTCAACTGCACGATCGCCGCGTCGACGCGTCCGAGGTCGACCAGCGCGTTCGCGAGGTCGACGCGCGCGCCGCACGACGACGGGCGAATCGCGACCACGTGGTTGAACGCGTCGTACGCCGCTTCGTACTTATGGAGCGCCCACTGCGCTTGCCCGAGCTCGCTCCAGCGGCCGACGTCGAACGGATGCTGGTCGGTGTCGGACTGCAGTTTGGCCATGTACTGCGCGAGGTCGCCGGCGCGCTTGTGGATCATCACCAGGCCGGCGTAGCCGCTCTTGCTCGGCAGGCTCTGCTGGAACTCGAACAGCGCGTCGTTCACGCGGTCGAGGACGGCATACAGGGCGCCCAGCCGGCTGTGCGTCTCCCGGTCGGCCGCGTCGATCGTGAGGATCGCCTTCCAGACCTTCTCGGCCTTGGCGTAATCGGGGACGCGAAAGTACAAGTCCCCGAGCAGCCGGCCGGCCGGGATATCCTGCGGGTGCCTCGCGACGTACGGTGCGAGGCCCTCGATCGCGCCCTTCGTGTCACCGGCGGCGACCTTCGCGCGCGCGGCGTCGAGGACGGCCGGATCGGTCGGGTTCATCTCGGGGAACACGACCGAATGCTCGGTGGCGAGCGTAGGCCCGGCCTGGATTGCGACGAGAGCAGCCACAACGGCGATGACGCGGAACAGACGCATGGAAGACGCTCCTTCCGGGCGGGCGACGACTAGAGTATACCGGATGCTGGGAATCGGGGCCTAGAGCCGATTCTGACGGCGCACTGCCTCCGGCCCCCGGGCCGTGCGACGTTTCTCGCGGAGTGCCGCGGCCGGGTGCCGACGAAACCCCTCGGTTATGTCCACAACGAAGACGAACGGCTCGGTCGGGCGCACTCGCGTCGAGACCGACTCGATGGGGAAGATCGACGTCCCCACCGACAAGTACTACGGCGCGCAATCGGCCCGCTCGCTGATCCACTTCGACATCGGCGAGGACTCGACGCCGCGCGACGTCATGCCGCGCGAGATCATTCGCGCGATGGCCGTGCTTAAGAAAGCCGCGGCACTCGTCAACCACGATCTCGGCAAGCTCGACGCGGAGAAGACAAAGCTCATCACGCAGGCCGCCGACGAGGTCATCGCCGGCAAGCTGTGGGAGCACTTCCCGCTGCGCGTGTGGCAGACCGGGTCCGGAACGCAGACGAACATGAACGTGAACGAGGTGATCTCGAACCGCGCGATCGAGATCGCCGGCGGCGAGATGGGCTCGAAGAAGCCGATCCACCCGAACGATCACGTCAACATGTCGCAGTCGTCGAACGATACGTTCCCGACCGCGATGCACATGGCGGCGGCCGAGGCGATGGTCGCGATGCTGCCGGCGGTCGAAAAGCTGCGCGACGCCCTGGACGCCAAGGCACGGCAGTGGAAGGACATCGTCAAGGTCGGTCGCACGCACTTGCAGGACGCGACCCCGCTCACGCTCGGCCAGGAGTTCTCCGGCTACGTCAGCCAACTCGACCGCGACCTCGCGCGCTGCCGGCAGTCGCTCGACGATCTCTACGATCTCGCGATCGGCGGAACCGCGGTCGGGACGGGGCTCAACGCGCATCCCGAGTTCGCCGAGCGCGCCGCGAAGCGGATCGGGGAGCTGACCGGCCTGCCGTTCCGCTCGCACCCGAACAAGTTCGCCGCGCTCGCCTCGCACGACGAGGTCGTGGCAGCGTCCGGCTCGCTCAAGACGCTTGCGGCGTCGCTGATGAAGATCGCGAACGACATCCGGTGGCTGGCATCCGGCCCGCGCGCCGGGATCGGCGAGCTGATCCTGCCCGAGAACGAACCGGGTTCGTCGATCATGCCCGGCAAGGTCAACCCGACCCAGTCGGAAGCGATGACGATGGTCTGCGTGCAAGTGTTCGGCAACGACGTCGCGATCGGGTTCGGCGGCTCGCAGGGCAACTTCGAGCTCAACGTGTTCAACCCGGTCATGATCTACAACTTCCTGCACTCGTGCCGGCTGATCGGGGATGCGTGCACGATGTTCCGCGAGCACGCGATCGAAGGCCTCGCGGCGAACGAGCCGGTGATCGCGAAGTACCTTGCCGAATCGCTGATGACCGTCACCGCGCTCGCGCCGAAGATCGGCTACGACAAGGCCGCGGAGATCGCGAAGAAGGCGCATCACGACGGCTCGACGCTCAGGGACGCCGCGCTGGCGCTCGGGTACGTAAACGGCGAGGACTTCGACAAGTTCGTCGTCCCGGTCAACATGACGCATCCCTAGCCAGGCGCGAAACGGGGGGCTCCGTCCCGTCGAGGTGGAAGGCCCGGCCGATGATCGTGCGGCGCCTCCTCACGGGCGTGCTCCTGAGCGGACTCGTCCTCCCGCTGGCGGCGGCCGCCGAGCCCGAGGCCTCGCCCGCGCCGGCGTCGTCGTCCGCACCCGCACCGGCCGACCCGGAGCGCCGGCTCGTCCCGCCGGTCGCGTCCGTCCTCTCGCCCGAGATCGCGGCGCGGGCCCGCGTGGAGTTCGAGGCCAACAAGAGCGGCAAGATCGACCGGGCCCGGTACACGCCGGAGATGAACGCGCGGATCAGCGACACCGCGCTGGCCGAGGTCTCGGCGACGCTGCGATCGCTCGGCACGGTGAAAACGTTCACGCAGGTTCGCAAGATCACCAACGGCACGCTGACGCTCTACGTGTTCCGGGTCGAATGCGAGAAGCCGCCGCTGATCGACGTCGCGATCGGCTGGGATCCCACCGGCAAGGTCGATTACTTGCAGCTCGGTCCGGCCCGATGAAGGCGATCGATCCGTACGACGCGGCGGCCACCGTCGGCGACGTCACCATCTTCTTCCGGCGCTGGCGCGCATGGAGCGACGAAGTGCGCGCGCAGATGCTGCACGCGCGCGACTTGCGCTACGGTCCTTCCCCCGACGAGACGCTCGACCTGATGGTGCCGCACACCGGCGCGCCGCTGATCGTGTTCTTCCACGGCGGCTATTGGCGCCGGCTGCACAAAGACGACGCGACGTTCGTGATGCGCGGCTTCGCGCCGCACGGCGTCGCGACCGCGGTGGTCAACTACGGTCTGGCACCGGCAGTTCGCTTGGAAGAGATCGTCGCGCAGGCGCAGCGTTCCGTGGCCTGGCTGCGCGCAAACGCGAAGGAGCACGGCGCCGATCCCTCGCGCATCGTGGTCGCCGGGCACTCGGCCGGCGGCCACCTTGCCGCGATGTGCGCCGTCGATTCGCCGGTCGCCGGCATCGCGACGCTGAGCGGCCTGCACGATCTCCGCCCGCTCATGCACTCGTTCACGCAAGAGTGGCTGCAGCTCGACGAGGCGCGCGCCGAGGCGATGAGCCCAGTGCTCCTCGCACCGGCTGCCGCGACGCATCTGCTCGCGCGCGCCGGCATCCGTGAGAGCGACGATTTCCACCGGCAAGGCCGCGAGCTCGCCGACGCGTGGCGCGCGCACGGTTGCGAGGTGTCGTACGAGGACACCGACGACAACCACTTCTCGATCCTCGAGCGCCTGGTCGACCCGCACGATCCGCTCACGGCACAGATCGCCGACTTGGCGCTCGCCGCCGGACGGCGGCACGCCAAAGTCTAGGCCCGGGGGCGGTCAGCTCACGAGTTGACCTTCCAGGTGGTGTTCGACGGGAGGTTCTTGCTCGGGATGTTGACGGCGACGAGCGTAAACGTCGGCCGGTTCGTCACCGGATTGACCGGAACATCACGCAGTCCGGCGAGCACCGTGCGCAGCTCGTCGTTCGTGTGCACGAAATGTCCCGCCCCTCCGAACGCCTGCGCCATCTGCACGTAGTCCCAGATCGCGCCTTGCGGGACGATGCACAGCGGCGCGAAGTCCGGCGGCGGCGCGTTCTCGGCGAACGCTTGCGCGTCGATGAGCCATTGTTCGATCGCGTAGACGCCGTTGTCGATCACGAAGACGATCGAGTCGAGCCCCAGCTGCGCGATCGTTCCGAGCGCGTTCACGCTCTGCGCGAACGCGGCGTCGCCGACGACGGTGACCGCGCGACGCGTTCTGCCGGCGGCATCGTTCGCCAGCTTGGCGCCGTAGTTCGCGGCGACCGTGTATCCGATCGCTCCCCACGCCAGCTGGCCGATGAACCCGGCCTCGGGGACCTTGATGTCGTTCAGCGCGTAGAACGTGAGACCGGTATCGGCGAGAACGACCGGGGCGTCGGCGTCGGCGAACGTCGTGAGGAAGTCGTGATGGAGCAGCGACTTGAAGCTGTCCCACGTCACCTGCGCGCCGGGCTCGTAGGCGTCCGGCTCCGGAATATCCCACGGCGTGCCCGATGCGAGCCCGGGGAAGGGCGCGTGCGGCAGTTTTCCGCCCGCCTCGGCTTCGAGCGCGGCGATCAGGGCGCGAATGAACGCGCCGAGGTCGATGTCGCCCTAGTACCGTTCGTTCGCGCCGACGCGCACGGCGCCGAGCCGGACCGCCAAGTGCGTGAGATTCCGCATCTGTTCGCCCGGCGTGTCGGGGACGTAGTCGGCGCTCGCCAGTCCGGAGAAGTTGAAATCGGTGTCGCGCACTCCCAGCGTCAGGACGTGATCCGCGCCGCTGACCAACGCCGTCACGTTGGCCTGGGAGTTGCGGCCGTTGTAGGTACCGGAGAACCTCGCGTCCTCGCGGTACTCGCTGATCAGGCTCTTTCCCAGCAGGTCGGAGACGTACGGCGCCTGCAGCAGTTGCGCGACGCGGACGAACTCCTCTTGCAGACCGTACCGCGCGATCTCGATCCCGCCCATCAGCACCAGGCGCTGTGCTCGCCGCAAGCGCAGCATCACCTCGCCGACCGCCTCGGCGAGCGACTGCGCGTTCTGCGTCACCGGCGCGGGCAGCAGCGGTTCGTCGGGCGCCTCGGGGCAGTCGAGCGTTTCGGTCAGGTTGGCGATCTCGATGTAGACCGGCTTGCTGAGCGTGATGCACGTCTGCAACGCCGCGTCGATGAGCGCCGGCGCCGTGGCCTGGTTGTCGATGCGTACGGCCATCGCCGTGATGTTCTCGAAGATGCGCAAGTCGGTGAGCGAGCCGTCGAACATGTGGTGCCACAGCACGCCGAGATCGCGCTGCGCACGGAACTGCGCCGCCGACGGGCTGCCGGCGATCACGACGAGCGGGACATCCTCCACGAACGCGCCTGCGACCGCCTGCACCGCGTTGAGCGTCCCGACGCCGTAGGTGAAGGCGACGCAGCCGACGGTCTTCGCCGCGCCACCGTACGCTCCGACGGCGCGCCCGTACCCGTCGGCTGCGTAGGTCGCGCACATCTCGTTGTTGGCGTGCACGCGGATCAACCCGGAACCGATCGTCGACGGTGCGTCAAGCGTCTCGACCCACGGCGAGATGTAGTCGCCCGGGATCGCCATGACGCACTTCACGCCGATCTGCGCGAGCCGCTTGTTCAGATACGCGGCGACCGTCCCCGGTCCGATCGGCGCCGGCGCCGCGGCCGGCGCGCGAAACGCACGCCGGTACTGAGCCCGGGTCATCTGGTAAATCGTCGGCACGGTCATCCCCCTCGGCGGTGCTGGCAAAGCGATAGTTGGGTACACCGGCGTTCCGACCTCCCGCGAGCGCGGTCAGAGCCGCTTCACGTAGTGCCGGTGGCCAAGCTCGTAGCCGCGGCGCTCGTAGAAGCGCTGCGCCGGCGCGTTGTCGTCGACGACGTTCAGGGTGACCATGCGGTATCCGTGGTCGCGCGACCAGCGCTCGACCGCGTCCATCAGCGCCCCGCCGACGCCGGCGCCGCTGCGCGCGGCGGCGATCTCCGAGACGTGGGCGTACCGTTCACCGGTGAAAAAATCGCGGTGCGTGACCGCGTACACGAAGCCGGCAGGCTCGCCGCCCTCCTCTTCGGCGATCAGAAAGACATCGCCGCGCTGCGGATGCTGCAGCGCCTCGCGCAGGACGCGCGACGTCCCTTCGATGACCTCGTCGCGCGTGTGACCGCCGGCGATACCGTTTTCCACGAAACGCGGGACGAGGCCGACGACGAAGCCCACGTCGGCAGTGCGCGCGTCGCGCAGGATCATTTCACCATTCGTCGTGGGCGTGGTCAGGCCGCATCGTGCTGCCTGCCCCGAGCAGTGCCCGGTGCTCTCATGGGCGGCGACTCCGCCCGCAGGAGGATGACCTGAGCCGCGTTTACGTCCGCGTCAGCCGCATGGCCGCAGCGAACGCACGCAAACTGAGATCCCTCCCGGCTTTCCTTGCAGACACACCCGCACGCGGCACACGTCTGCGAACTGTATCTGACGTCGACCTCGATCACCGTGCGAGCAGCATATGCTGCTTTCTCGCGGATCAAGCTTGCCAAGTCCAAACGGTGCAGCACCGCATCCTCGCACTCGCGATAGATCCCGGCGAAACGGGGCTGGCCATCGAAGCGCGATCCCACGAAGTCATCCTTGCACGACGCTGTGCCAGCGTGAACCGCCGCCATCCTGGCGGCTTGAGGTACAGCTCATTTCACCAGCGGCAGGACGTTGGACGGCGTGAATGGGACGAGCCCGAGCACGAACGTGGCCGCCGCGCACACCGCAACGGCGACCCACGGCAGGGCGCTCGGCGGTCGCTCGTCGCGCACGTGCGCCGCGTCGACCTGGGCGAACATCACGCGCACGATCTTGAAGTAGACGTATGCCGAGATCGCGGTGCCGACGATCAGCACGCCGGCGAGCCAGGCATAGCCGGCGCCGACGGTCGCGGCGAGGATGAGGATCTTTCCGGTGAAGCCGATCGTCGGCGGCAACCCGGCCAGACCGATCAGGAAGAACGTCATCGCAGCCGCCAGCCACGGGCGCCGGTATGCGAGGCCCGCGAACCGCGGCAGGCCGACGACCGCGTCGCCGTCGCGCGCCATCAGCGCGACGACCGCGAACGCGCCGAGGTTCATGAACATGTAGCCGGCCAGGTACAGGATCGCGTAGCGCAGTCCCAGCGCGGTCGTCCCCGCGAACGCGGTGACGATGTAGCCGACCTGCGCGATCCCGGAGTACGCCAGCAGCCGTTTCATGTCGGTCTGCGCGAGCGCCCCCAGGTTGCCGATCACCATCGAGAGCGCCGCCAGCACCCAGAGCGGAGCGAGGATCGCGGCGGCGCGGTCGGACGGCAGAGCGGCGTACGCGAAGCGCGCGAGCACGGCGAGCGTCCCCGCTTTGGTGGCGACCGACATGAACGCGGTGATCGGCAGCGGGGCGCCCTCGTAGACGTCCGGCGTCCAGGTATGGAACGGAACCAGGCTCAGCTTGAACGCGAGGCCGACCATGAAGAGCCCCGCACCGAGCGCGAGCAGCGGCGTGACCGGCGCCGCGGCGAGCGCGGCGAACGCGACCGAACCGGTCGCGCCGAAGAGCAGCGCCGAACCGTACAGCAAGAAGCCTGACGCCATCGAGCTCAGGATCAGATACTTGAGCGCCGACTCGCGGGCCGTCGGCCGCTTCGACATCGCGCACAGACAGTACAGCCCGAGCGAGAGCAGCTCGAGGCCGAGGAAGACGATCATCAAGTTCGAGGCACCCGCCATCAGCATCGCGCCGCTCGCGCTCCAGAGCAGGAGCGCGGTCGTGCCGGCGACCTGATCGTCGCGTCCGACCCCGATCGAGAGCATCAGCGTCGCGATCGTCGCGAGGATCACGATCTCGCTGAAGACGATCGAGAAGCCGCCCTGCACGAACGCGCCGCCGAACGCGGCGTAGTCGTGCGGATACTGCAGCCCCTGGAGCACGCCGGCGACGATCAGCCAGACGACCGCGATCCCCACCGCGACGACGCGTCGCCACGGACCGCTCTCACGGTAGAACAGGTCGACGAACAGGATCAGCAGCGGGACGATCGCGACGATGAACGCCGGCAGCAGCGCGGCGTAGTCGGCGTTCGACGGAAGGTTAGCGAGAGCCGACGACACGCGAGTTCTCCGCAGCGGTGATGGTGGCGTGGTTCGCGATGACGACACCGGGGTTGAGTCCGAGCAGGACCAAGCCCAGCACGAGCGGTGCGACGGCGAGGCCCTCGATCCAGGTCATGTCGCGGCGCTCCGGGAGGTCGGGGACTTCAGGGCCGTTCATGATCGCCTGGAACAAGCGCAGCATGTACGCCGAGGCGAGCACGACCGCGATCAGCGCGACGATCGCCGGCCACACGAATCCGGCTTGGTAGAGCCCGGTGAGGATCAGGATCTCGCCGCTGAAACCGGCCAGACCCGGCAGGCCGAGCGCCGCCAGCGCGCCGAGCATCAGCGCTCCGGCGAGCTTCGGATTGCGCGCGCCCAGCCCGCCGAGCCGGCCGAGATCGCGCGTCTCTTCGCGCTGCTCGACCGCGCCGAGCACGAGGAAGAGCGCGGCGCTGAACAGCCCGTGCGCGATGAGGTACGCGACCGCACCCTGCAGGGCGAGCACCGAGCCGCTGAAGATCGCGAGCAGGATCAGCCCGAGGTGCGAGAGCGAGCTGTACGCGACGACACGCTTCGCGTCGCGCTCGGCGAGCGCCGCGAGCGCACCGTACACCAGCGCGACCGTGCCGAGCACGAACATCAGGGTTCGTGCCTGCACCATCTGCTCGGCGAGGAACGGCAGCCCGATCGCGATGAAGCCGTACAGCCCGGCCTTCGACTGCACCGCAGAGACGACGGCGACCGCCGCCGGCGGCAGGTCGGCGTACGTGTCCGGCATCCAGGTGTGGAACGGGAAGACCGGCGTCTTGATCAGGAACGCCAGCGCGAAGCCCGCGAAGATCCAGCCGCCCCAGGTCGAGCCGATCGCGACGTGCGCGTTCGGATTGCCGATCACGTCGGTCGTTCCGGCGACGACGCCGAACGCGGCGGTCGCCAGCAGCAGCGCGAGCCCGCCGGTCAGGTTGTAGATCAGATACTTCCACGCCGAGCGCGCGTGCGGCCCGGCCTCGACCAGCACGAGGAACACCGGGATCAGCATCAGATCCCAGAACAGCGCGAAGAGCAGCAGGTCCTTGGCGAGGAAGACGCCGTTCATCGCGCCTTGCAAGATCAGCAGCTGCGCCGCGAGGCTGCGCGCGCGCGGCCCGCGCAGCGCGACCGCGCCGCCGAAGGTGGCGAGCGAGAGCAGCAGCACGAGCCAGTAGGAGATCGGACCGAAGCCGAGGTGAAACGAGGCCGCGAACGGCCGGGAGAGCCAGCGCAGCGAGGCGTCGGCGGCGTGCGGGTCGGCGACCGCGAGGACGAACGTGGCCGCCGCGACCAGCGCGGCGAGCGCC
>CALEOJ010000306.1 GCA_937910425.1 uncultured candidate division WPS-2 bacterium | reverse complement strand
AAAGAGAAGGAGGGGTATCGCGCGGGCGTGATGGTGATGGAGCTGTTGCGCAGCGGCCTGACGCCGCGCAAGATCGCGACCCGCGCCGCGTTCGAAAACGCGATCGCGGCCGCGACCGGAACCGGCGGCTCGACGAACAGCGTGCTCCACTTGTTGGCGATGGCGCGCGAAGCCGGCGTGCCGCTCGCGCTCGAGGACTTCGAGCGGATCTCCGAACGTACGCCGATCGTCGCCGACCTGCGTCCGGGCGGCAAGTACGTGGCGCTCGACGTCGACAAGGCCGGCGGGATCCAGCTGATCGCGAAGCGCATGCTCGACGGCGGTCTGGTCGACGGCGACACGCTCACCCCGAGCGGGCGGTCGTTGCGCGACGAAGTCGCGGGCGTCACCGAGACGCCGGGCCAGCACGTGGTCGCGACGGCGGAGCACCCGTTCAAGAAGAAGGGCGGGCTGCGCATCCTGCGCGGCAACCTCGCGCCCGACGGCGCCGTGGTGAAGGTCGCAGGCCACGAACTGACGGCGCTCACCGGCCGCGCGCGCGTGTTCGAACGCGAGGAGGACGCGATGCACGCGATCGACGCGCGCGAGATCGTCGCCGGCGACATCGTGGTGATCCGCTACGAAGGTCCGAGGGGCGGACCGGGGATGCGCGAGATGCTCGGCGTGACGGCCGCGATCGTCGGCCAAGGGCTCGGCGACAGCGTCTCGCTCGTCACCGACGGTCGGTTCAGCGGCGCTACCCGCGGGTTGATGATCGGCCATGTCGCACCGGAGGCTGCGGTCGGCGGACCGATCGCAGTCGTCCGCGACGGCGACACGATCACGATCGACATCGACGCGGGCCGGCTCGAGCTGGCCGTCTCCGCCGATGAGATAGCCGAACGGCTGCGCAGCTGGCGCGCGCCGCAGCCGCACTACACGACCGGCGTGTTCGCCAAGTACGCCGCGCTGGTCTCGTCCGCGTCGGAAGGCGCGGTCACGCGCGTCGGATGAGGCTGCGCTGCAGCGCCTGTGACGCGATCCCCGCCGATCCCGACGCCCTGGCATGCGCCGCGTGCGGCGAGCTGCTCGCGTTCGAGCTCGACCCGTCTCGCTACGATGCGTACGCGATCGAGGAGAACGCGCGGCTGCGCCGCGCGTCGGTCGATCCACGCGACCGGAGCGGTGTGTGGCGTTTCCGCGAGCTGCTCCCGCAGATCGACGAGAACGCGATCACGACGCTGCGCGAAGGCGACGTGCCGCTGATCGACGGACCGCGCGGCGCGGCGCACGCCGGCGTCGAGCGCCTCGCGTACCTGCACCTTGGGATGAACCCGACGGCGTCGTTCAAGGACGCCGGGATGACCGTCGCCGTCTCACGCGCGCGTGAACGCGGCGCGCGGGTCGCCGTCTGCGCCAGCACCGGGAACACTGCCGCGTCGATGGCGGCGTACGCCGCGCGAGCGGGGATGAGCGCGGTCGTCATCGCGCCGGTCGACGGGATCAGCGCGGCCAAGGTCGCACAGACGCTCGACTACGGTGCGCACGTGGTTGCGGTCGAGGGCGACTTCGACGACGCGCTGCGCGCGGTGCGCGCGCTGAATCCCGCCACCGTCGCCGTCGTCAACAGCGTCAACCCGTACCGTATCGAAGGACAGAAGACCGCCGCGCTCGTGCTGCTCGAGCAGCGCGGCTGGCGCGCGCCCGATTGGGTCGTGATGCCCGGCGGCAACCTCGGCAACGCCAGCGCGTTCGGCAAAGGATTTCGCGAAGCGCACGCCATCGGTTTGACGCAGCGTCTACCGCGACTAGCGGTCGTGCAGGCGTCGGGTGCGGCGCCGTTCGCGCAGGCCTGGCGCGAGCATCGCGATCTGGTCCCCGTCAAGGCGCAGACCGACGCGACCGCGATCCGGATCGGTGCGCCGGCGTCGTGGAAGAAGGCTCGGGCGGAAGTGCGCGCATCCGCCGGGACGGTGCTCGACGTCGGCGACGACGAGATCGCCGAAGCGCGCGCAACGATCGGTCGCGACGGCGTCGGCTGCGAGCCGGCTTCGGCCGCCTCGCTGGCCGGGCTGCGGCGATTGGTCGCCGACGGCAGCATCGCGCGCGACGCCGATGTCGTCTGCGTGCTGACCGGACACGTGCTCAAAGACACCGCATACGCCGCGCGCTATCACGCCTCCGGTGCGCCGCAAGCGAACGCCATCGTGCGCGGCGTCGAGCTCGCCGACTATTTGAACCTGCTGCTGCTCGCCCGCGCGTGACGTCGTTCACCGTCTCGGCGCCCGCGTCGAGTGCGAATCTGGGTGCGGGCTTCGACGCCGTCGCGCTCGCGCTCGAAGTCCGCATGACCGCGCGCGTGCGCGTGTCGACGGCCGGCACGGCGCCGGCGTGGACGTATCGCGGACCGCACGCGCCGACGCACGACGGATTGCGCGGCTGCGTCGAGGCGGGGATCGCGCGTATCGCGCCGGCGGCACCGCCGCTCGCCGTCGAGTTGGACAACGCTATCCCGCTCGGGAGCGGACTCGGTAGCAGTGCCGCAGCGTACGCGCTCGGCGTTGCGATCGGCGCGCGGCTGCTCGAGCATCCGCCCGAGGACGAGACCCTGGCGTGCGCCGTCGCCGAGCTCGAGGGACATCCCGACAACGCGCTCGCAGCGTGGTACGGCGGGGCGGTCGTCGCGGCGCACGGCGCGGACGGTCTGACCTCAGCCCGCTTTCCCCCGCCCGACGTCGCGGCGGTCGTCGTCGTCCCGGAGCTCGCCCTGCCGACCGCGCAGGCACGCGCGCTGATGCCGGAGGCGTATGCGCTCCCCGACGTCGTGTACAACCTGCAGCGGGCGGCGCTGCTGGGCGCGGCGCTCGCCGCCGGCCGGCTCGACTTGCTCGGCGCGGCGATGCGGGACCGGCTCCACCAGCCGTACCGCGCGCCGCTGGTCCCGGGTCTCGTGGAGATGCTCGCGCTCGAGGACCCGGCGCTCGTCGGCATCGCCCTCTCGGGGGCCGGGCCTTCGGTTCTGGCGCTGGTCCGCGAGCAGCCCGAGCGTGTCGGGCGCCTGATCGGGGCGATCTTCGCACGCCACGGGGTCCGCAGCACCATCCTGACCCCCGCGCTTGCGTTTACCGGGCTCACGGTCACCGTTAGCGAGCAAGCTGGAGGGCAAGCCTCCAAACCAGGGAACGTGGGCGGTAATGGTTAGCGTCAGCGTCGGTTCGCCCGCCGGCATCTTCACGGTCGCAAACCCCGCGTTCTACCGCTACGTCTTGCGCCTCGCGGAAGCGCCGCTGCATGCCAGCCCTTCCGATCGCGCGCAACTCGACGTCCTCGCCAACGTCCCGCACGCGTATGCGGACGAGGAAGAGTGCTCCGGCGACGGCTGGCGCATCGTCCCGGCGATGTCGTACGAGGACTGGCCGGTCCTCGAAGCGACACCCCAGCGCCTGCGCGCCGCGTTCCAGACCGCCCGCCGTCTGCTCTGGAAGAACGCCGGTCCGGTCGGGATCAGCGCCGGTGACATGATCGCGATCGACACCGAGATCGAATCGGTCTTGGGCGTGCTCCGCCAGGCCGAAGCCGGCGGCTTCAGCGTCAACGTCAGCTACGTCAGCTAAACCCGCCTACTGACGTGGGTTGAATAGCGAGCCGAGCACGCCGCCGACGTTGCTCGTGCCGCCTTTCTGCGCCGGGCCTTCGGCGGCCGGCGGGTGATACGTCATCGACTGCAGGCCGAGCCGGCCCGGGCCGGTGAAGCGGTTCATCACCAGCGATGCGCCGCCGACGAATGCGCCGAGCGCCGCCATCAGCCCGCCGCCGCCGCCCGATTGCAGCACCGTGACGGTGTCCATCTGCACCGAGGCGTCTTTCCAGAGCCACGCGCCGGGCTCCACGTCGAGCTGTTCGCCCGGACCGAGCTGTTTCTCGAACACGTTGCCGTAGCCGTGCAGCAGGAGAAGACCCTCTTCTTGCGTCGCGGTGAAGCGGTCGATGAACAGACCGCTGCGCGAGAAGAAGACGTTGGCGAGACCCGTTTGCCAGTAGAAGTCGTAGTTCACCGCCTGCGTCGCGAGCAAGAACTGGTGCTCGCGAACGTCGACGACTTGGCCGGGCCGCATCTTCAGCGCGACGATTTGACCGGGCGCCTCACGCGACATCGCGATGTTGCCCGGTCCTTGCGCCGTCGAGATGAAGATCTGCAAGCCCGCGAAGAATCGCTTCCCGGCGTTCTTCAGACCCATGAAACCGAGCCGCACGTTCGGCTGCTTCCAGAGCAGGATGTGGTGCTCGAAGTAGATCGACGTGCTCGAGCCGAGCTCGACGTCGACGACCGGGACCAGCTCGCCCTCGATGCGCATCGTCGAGTCGCCGACCGTGATCGGCTCCTTCGGGTTCGCGCTCTCGGCGACGGGTTCGGTGTACGTTCCGACGCCGATCGCTTGCGGCGCGGGAGCCCCGCAGCCCGGGCAGAAGCGCGCGGAGTCGGGGATCGGGTTCTGGCAGGTCGGGCAGGTCATGCGCGCGAGCGTTCGCCACTGCGAAGGCCGTGCCTACATGGGCGCCGTACGGGGCGGGTACTCACCCCTTATGGAACGCGAAGCGATCGACGACGAGGGCCGGCGCGACCAGGACCGCAGCCGGGTCCGGAACAGCGGTATCGAGGATGCCGGCACCGACGACCAGGAGTTCTCGTCCGTCGAGGACGTCGGCATGCCGCCGAGTGAGAACCCCGCGGTCGACGACGTGTAGTGTTCGGCGAGCGTCCCGCCGGACACCAGCGCTTCTCCGTTTTCCATCGGGCCGCCGACGATGAGGCCGGCCGGCGCGCGTGGCATCACGCGTACGCGGACGTGTTTGCCGGCTTCGGTTCGGTCCTCGACGTCGGCTGCGGGACCGGTGTCTTCCTCGACATGCTGCGCGAGCGTGGCGTCGCTCGCGTCCTCGGCCTCGACCGCGATCCCGAGATGGTCGAGGAGACGCGTGCTCGCGGGCACGAGGCTCGGGTCGCCGACGCGCGCACCGATCTCCCGGCGCTCGGCGAGCGCTTCGACGGCGTGCACTTCTCGTTCGCGATCGAGACGATGGACGGCGACGAAGGGATCGAGGCGCTGCGCGCCTGCGCGGCGCTGCTGAATCCGGACGGATTGCTGGTGGTGCGGACGCTCAACCCGCGTAACGCCGCGGTGCGGGACGGCGCGTTCTGGTACGAACCGTGGGCGAAGCGGCCGTGGCCGCTGGAGTCGCTCCACGTCGTGCTCACCGATCTCGGCCTGCGTATCGTGGGCGCCGGGAACGAGCCCGACGGCTGGCAGCACGTCTACATCCTCGGGCGCGCGCCGTCCGCGCCGTCCCCCGCCGGCGAGCGGGTCGCGGTCGCGTTTCAGGGCGAGTTCTTCGCGTACAACTCGATGGCGGTGGTGAACCGCGAGCTTGCGCGTGCGTTGCTCGCGCACCCGGACATCGCGCCGTCGATCGTGCCGGACGAACCGGCGCCCGAACCGTCGGTCGCCGCCGATCCGCGCTTCGCGACGCTCCGCGAGCGGATGCGGCGCGGCGTCCCGCCGTGCGACGTGCTCATCCGCCAATCCAACGGCGCCGCCGACTTCCGGCGCGTCGACGGCGCCGGCGCGATCGTGCAGATCTTGCCGTGGGAGTACGGTACGCTCCCGCGCGCGTGGGTCGACGGGTTGAATGCGAACGGTACCGCCGAAGTGTGGACGCCGACCGAGTACTGTCGCACGATGTTTCTCGCTGCGGGGATCGCGCCCGAGCGCGTCGCCGTCGTGCCGAACGGGATCGACCCGGAGCGCTTCTCGCCCGACCGCGCGGTCGAACCTTACGTGCTGCCGACGCGCAAGTCGTTCACGTTTCTCTACGTCGGCGGTGCGCTGCCGCGCAAGGGCGTCGACGTGCTGCTCGCCGCGTACCGGCGCGCGTTCAAACACGACGACGACGTCGCGCTCGTGCTGAAGCTATTCGGAACGCGATCGTTCTACCAGCTCGAAGACGCGGGCGCGTCGCTGCGCGCGTTCGCCGCCGATCCCGGCGCACCGGAGCTCGTCGTGATCGACGACGAGCTGACCGACGAAGACGTCGTGCGGCTCTACCGCACGTGCGGCGCACTCGCGTTTCCGTACCGGGGCGAAGGCTTCGGGCTGCCGATGCTGGAGGCGCTCGCGTGCGGGCTGCCGGTGATCGCGACCGCCGGCGGTGCCGCCGACGCGTTCCTCGACGACGACGTTGCGTACCGCATCCCCGCCAAGCGCGTTCCGCTGAGCGGCACGATCCGCGGCGAGGCGCTCGCCGGCACGGGCTGGTGGCTCGAACCCGACGTCGAGGCGCTCGCCGCGACGATGCGTCACGTCGTCACCCATCGCGACGAGGCGCGGGTGAAGGCGGCGCGCGGCGCCGAGCGCGCCCGGCGTGAGTGGACCTGGGACCGCGCGGCCGCGATCGCCGCGGAACGGCTCCGCAGGCTCGTCCGCAGCGGCTCCGAAGCCGCGCAACGATGACCAGCCCGCAATCCGCCGGCGACTTCAGCGACCAGCGCCTCGCCGAGCGCCGGATACTCTTCGGCGGGGTGCGCGAGGCGTTCGCCGCGGTCGGGCTGGAGGGGCCGATCGCGCTGCTCGGGACGGCGCGTTCGCTCGGTGCGATTTCCGACGAAGCGTTCGGGGGCGCCGTGGTCCACCGCTTCGCCGGCGTGCAGCTCCACAATCCGCGTGGCGTCGTCGACGCAGCGGGAGCGTTCGTCGACGCGAACGGCTGCCGCAGCGTCGTCGCGATCGGCAGCTCCAGCGCGATCGACCTCGGGAAGGCGGTCTCGGACGGGCGCGACGTCGTCCTCGCCCTGGCGCCAAGCGCGCTCGGCGGGGCGGAGATGTCGCGCGGGTACGGCGTGCTCGAAGGCGACCGAAAGGCCGGCGGACGCCTGCATTCGCCGCCGCCGATCGTCGTGTATGACCCCGATCTGCTGGCGACGCTGCCGCCGCGCGAGCTCGGCTCGATCGGCCTCAACGCCTGGGCCCACACGATCGAGGCTGCCTACGCGCGCACCCAGCACGCGCTCGGCGGCGCGGCGGCGATCTCCGCGGGCCGCCTCTTGCCGCCGCTGCTGCTGCAGGCTGCGCAGCAGCGCGATCGTTCACTGCACCGCGCGCTGTTCGAAGCGGCGCATTTGGCGGGCTTCGCGCTCGACGCCCGCTCGATGGGACTCCATCACGCGGTCTGCCACGTCATCGGCGGCCTCACGCGCATCCCGCACGGGATCGTGAACGCGATCGTCCTGCCGCACGCGATCCGCGCGAACGGTCAGCTCGCGCCGGATGCCGTCGCCGGCGTCGCGCACGCGTTCGCGATCCCGGATCTGGCCGCCGAGGCCGAGACGATCTCCGCCGCGTTCCACCTGCCGCGCACCTTCGCCGAGCTCGGTGCGCCGAGCGACCTCCCCGAGCGCGCGCTCCCGCGCGTGATGGAGCAGCCGCTGCTCAAGAACAATCCGGCGCTGCCCGACGAAGCGACGGTCGCAGGGTTGCTCCGCGCGGCGTATGCTGGGTAGAAGCTCGCCATGGCTCGCTCGACGTCTTCGTTCCGCGCGCTCGCCGCAGCGCTGATCCTGTCTCTTGGGACGCCACTGGCGGCGCTCGCACAGGTGGCGCCGCCCAGCGCGGCGCCGACCGGTGCTGAGAAGATCCGCGTCCAGGTCGTGGGCGCCGTCTTGCGGCCTGGCTACGTCGAGCTCAGCGAGGGCGACCGCCTCTCGCTAGCACTTGCGCGCGCCGGTGCCGACGCGGCGGTGAAACCCGACCTCAGCCGCGTCTACCTGACGCGCGCCGACGCCACTGCGGGCAAGACCGCCGCATTTTATTTGATCGACGTGTACCAGGCGCTCCAGCGCGGCGACCAGCGGTACGATCCCATCCTGCGCAACGGCGACAAAATCTTCGTTCCCGAGAAGCGCGCGCTCAACGTCAAGATGATCGCGATCAAGACCATCGCGCGCTAGCCGACGGCTCGTTCGTCGTTGTGGCTCACCGCCCACTGCACGAGCTCGTCGCCGGTCATCGGGTGCGCGATCGCATAACCCTGGAGCTCGTCGCAATCGAGACGCAGGAGCCACGCCGCCTGCTCGGGCGTTTCGACGCCCTCGCCGATCACGCGCATGCCGAGGTCGTACGCGAGCGCGATCATGTGCCGCACGATCGATCGCGTCCAGACGTCATCCGGGAGCGGGGTCACGAAGCGGCGATCGATTTTAACCACGTCGGCGCCGTCGTTGGCGCGCTCGACCTCGCGAACCGCGCCAACGAGGCCCTGACCCGCGTCGGCAGCGTGATCGCGGCGACCAGCAGCATCGCCGGTGATCTCGCCGCGCGCGCTGCGTCGATGACGACCGCGAGCACGGGCCTGGCGCGCAACATGGGCAGCGTCTCGTCGGTCGTCGAGGAAAACGCCGCCGCCGCGGGCCAGATGCGCACGACCGCGAACGCGCTGCTCGAGCACGCGCACGGCTTGCGCCGGGTCGTCTCGGAGTTTCGCGTTCAAGGCCTCTGGCGCGCTTGCCCGCAAGGAGGCTCCGGCGCTCACCGCCTGAAGCATTCCCGAGGAGGAGTTGCCATGAGCTGTCCCCATTGCGGCACCGAGACGACCGCGCGATTCTGCCCCAACTGCGGGGCCGCCGTGGCGCCCGACGCACGGCTGGCGGCGCCGCAGCCGCCCGTCCCGGGCGGCCAGCCCCCGATGCGGGTCGTCACCACGCTCCCGCCGGCGGACGCGAAGAACTGGGCGATGGGGACGCACCTGGCGGCGCTTTCGGGGATGTTCATCCCGTTCGCGAACGTCATCGGGCCGCTCGTCGTCTGGCTTATCAAAAAGGACGAATCGCCCCTCGTCGACCGCGAGGGCAAGGAATCGCTGAACTTCCAGATCTCGATGACGATCTATCTGTGCGTCTCCGCGCTGCTGGTGATCGTCCTGATCGGACTGCCGCTGCTGTTCGTGATCGCACTGCTCGACCTGATCTTCACGATAATCGCCGCGGTGAAGACCAGCAACGGCGAGCAGTACCGCTATCCGCTCACGATCCGGTTCCTCAAGTAGACCGCTGATCCGATCGCCGTCGCGAGCGGCATCGAGGTTACTTCTGCGCTGGAACGAGCCGGTCGAAGCCCAGGCCGCTCGAACCTTCGCCGCGGCCCGTCTGCCGGCGCACGCGAAGCCAGGTATAGACGCGCCCGCCGTCCCAGCGCGTGCGCTGGAACGCCTGGGTCAGCCGCGCGCCGGCCCGCGGCACTTCCTCTTCGTGCAGGAGATAGGTCTGCGGAGGCGTGCGGTCGAGGCCTTCACGCAGCACCACCGTTCGCGGCCGAATCTTCACGGCCGGCGCTGGATCGCCGGGCAGGACGCGCGGCAGCGCGGCGCGCTGCAACTGGATCTCGCGGTTGCTGCCGGGGACGTGAACCGGGATAAACGGGATCCAGTTCTCGGGCACGCTGTTCATCACTTCGTAGCGGATCGGCGCCGCGGCGGGGACGGGCGGCGGCGGCGCGATGCCGAGCAGCCGCTCGAAGAACGCGCGCGTCTCGGTCGCCGCCTCGGCGCCGCGCTTGCTCTCGCCGTTCGCGAGCGGCACGCTGTTCTCGACGCCCCACACCATGTTCGCGACCTCGTCGCGCACCAGCAGCACCTCTTCGGTCGGCGCGCCGTCTTGGATCTTCACAACCGTCGGCAGCAGCAGCAGGCTGGTGTCGGCCGGCGCGTTCGCGACACCCTCGACGTCGATCGTGAACATGCTCCAGCGCTGCCAGCTCGCGTCGGGACCGCGGTCCGCGGCTTCGATCCAGAAGCGCTCGCCGAAGACGTTCGTCACCGCGAAGCCGCGGATCGACGCGATCGCGCCGCTGGGCAGGGTGTACGGGATGACGAACCAGTCGTTCGCGTACACGAGCGCGAACTCCATGAACAGCAGCTTGGCAAGATCGGTCGTGCTCGCGTCGATGTCGCCGAAGTTGGTGCGGTTGTCCTCGAACGCCCACCAGCGCGTGTTCGGCATCCCGGAGAACGAGACGGGCGTGGGGATCATCGTGCGCGGACCGTCCGCGGTGAAGCCGGTCACGTCGGAGCCGGGAACCGGATCGAGCGCCGGGCTCGCCGCCGCGACGTCCAGGCTGTACCAGTCCAGCCGCCCCTGATAGTACTCGTCGCCGGTGTAGACCTTCTCGCCGCCGCTCACCGGCGCCGATGCGGCGAACTGATATTCCAAGCGCTCGGGGATCCAAGCGTCGTCGCCGCTGAGCGGCGGCTGAAGGAACAACCGCCCAAACCACGCGACGAAACGAGTAGCGCAGTCGGCCAATTTCGCCGGATCGCCCGGATCGAGCGGCACGATGCCGTCGTCCGCCTTGTGTGCGGGATCGGCGGTGAGGTAGGCGTACAGCGACGCGCCGTCCATCGAGCGGCCCGCGACGGCCGCGAACGTCTGCCACACCTCGGGATGGGCGCAGACGTCCGCATCGGCGGTGTTCGTAGGATCGGGCGCGGCGACCGGATACGCAGAGACATAGGCTTGCCGGTAGTTGCCGATGCTCTTGACGAGCGCAAGCCATTGCCGTCCCATCAGCAGCCGGATGTCGAGCGCGACCGGCCGTCCGTTTGCGATGAGCGGCAGCGGGCGACGTTCGACGGTCGCTTCGAACGGGACGCCGTACGGGAAGGGCTGCGTTCCACCCGACGCCGGACGGTACTTCGTGAGCCGCGTCGTGTCGATCTGCAGTTTCGCGAACACCGGCGAGCCCGCGTCGCTGCCGCGGAACTCGCCCATCTGCCATTGCTTGGTGAGCATCCAGAGCGCGTCACGCACTTCCGCGCGCAGCGCGCGGTCGAAGCTGACGGTGCGCGGGCGGCCCTCGAGCCGGTTGAACGTCGTGATCGACGGAAACAGCCGCAGGGCGATCGCTTCACGCACGTTCGCGACTTTGATCGAGCTAGGCACGTGCGGTCACCTCGGCGGAGCGGAAGACGCCGTTCGCTGCGGCGAGCGCGGTGGAGATGCTGATCCCGTACGTCGTCACCGCCAGCACGGTCGCGGGCAGGAACCGCGCGTACGCGGTCTCGTCGACCTGGCCTGGTTCGACCGCGCGTACTTTCGCCAGATCGAGCGTCTCGTTGAGCGCGCCGACGAGGTCGTCCCACTGCCAGGTCCCGCTCGCCGTCGCGGGGGTCACCAGGAGGATCGACTGTGGCGGCTCGTTGTCGGGCCGGTCGAAGTCGAACGTGATCCCGGTGTCGCGCGTGGTCGCCGGCACGACCTCGGTCCACTCGTCGAGCAGCAGCCCGCACTGGCGCTGCGTCTTGTCGAACGCCGCTGCATATTGCGCGGTGTAGAGCAGCCGGTCGCCGTCGAGCACGTAGTCGGGCGGGTACTCGAGCGCGACCCAGGCGGCGCTCGTCTCGAACGGCAGCTGGATCGGTGTGAGCGCCGGCTCGGCGACGCCGAGCGCCCCGGCGAGCAGCACCGTCTGTTCCCACGAGCGCATGGTCGGGCGCACGCGCGCGACGCCGTAGAGCCACTCGTCAACCGGGAAATCGACCTTCTCGGTGGCCGTGAGGTA
>CALEOJ010000305.1 GCA_937910425.1 uncultured candidate division WPS-2 bacterium | reverse complement strand
AGGTCGCGGCGACCTCGGCCGGGGTCAGCGCGCCGCCGCGCGAGTATGCGCCGGCGATCGTCTCCCGCGCCTCGGACGGCGGTCCGGCGAGCGCCCAGACCACCGGGAACGTCCACTTTCGCATCGCGAGGTCGGCACCGCACGGTTTGCCGGTCGTCGCCGAGTCGCCCCAGGTTCCGAGCACGTCGTCTTCGATTTGGAACGCCGTCCCGTAGGCCCGGCCGATGCGCGCGTACGCGGCGGCGCGCGCCGCGTCTGCCCCCGCCGCCAACGCACCCAACTCGCAGGCCGCACCGAAGAGCGCGCCGGTCTTGCCGCCGATCATTGCCCGGTAGTCCTCCATCGTTACGCGCGGTTCCGCCTCGAACGCGATGTCGCGGCCCTGGCCGCTGCACATCGCGAGGTGCGCGGCGAGCAGCACCCGGTTCATCTCGAGCTTGCGCTCCGCGGTCGCGGCGCTCCCGTCGAGCAAGGTGAGGTAGGCCACCGAGCACAGGGCGTCGCCGGCGTTGATGCCGTGGGCGAGGCCGAAGCGCGACCAGACCGTCTCGCGGCCGCGGCGCAGCCGGTCCCCATCCTCGATGTCGTCGTGGATCAGCGAGAATTCGTGGACGATCTCGACCGCGCAGGCCGGCGCCAGCGCCTCCTCGAGCCGCCCGCCCTCTTCCTCGGCGACCTCTAGCACGAGCCGCGAACGCAGCCGCTTTCCGCGCCGCCCCGCCTCCACGAACCCGAAGTGGTAGCGGATCTGCGCGCTGGTGGCGGAGCCGTCGTCGAACCGGGCCACGGCGCTTTCGAGCGCCGCCTCGAGACTATCCAGCGCCGGCGGCGAGTGCATCCATCCGGTCCGCGACCCGATCGACCAGCCAGCCGGGGGTCGATGCGCCCGACATCAAACCGGCGGTTCCGACCCCCGCGAACCACTCGGCTCGAAGCTCGTCGGGTCCCTCGATGTGATACGACCGCGCCCCGTTGACCGTGGCCAGCTCGGCGAGGTGCTTGGTGTTCGCCGAGGTCTTGCCGCCGACGACGACCATCACGTCGACCTCACGCGAGAGCGCGTCGACCTCACTCTGGCGGTTCTTCGTGTCGGTGCAGATCGTGTTGATGGCGCGGACTTCGTAGTACTTCTCGCTGAGCTTGCGGACGATCTCGGTGAAGCCCTGTCCGTTCCAGGTCGACTGCACGACGACGCCGACCCGGCTCGCGCGCGGAAGCGCCGCAACGTCGTCGGCGCTGGTGATGCACCACGCGCCGGGCACGTGCGACAGCGTCCCCTTCACCTCGGGATGGGTCGGGTCGCCGACGACGACGAT
Organism: uncultured candidate division WPS-2 bacterium; assembly: GCA_937910425.1. Lineage (GTDB taxonomy): Bacteria > Vulcanimicrobiota > Vulcanimicrobiia > Vulcanimicrobiales > Vulcanimicrobiaceae > Vulcanimicrobium. The sequence goes on along the minus strand of CALEOJ010000305.1, from coordinate 25,423 downwards.
CTTGTAGCCCTCGTCGCGGAGCTTCTCGGCCTGGACGTGGATCTTCGTGACCATCGGGCAGGTCGCGTCGATCACGGTCAGCCCGCGCTCCTTCGCCTTGTCGAGGACTTCGACCGGCAGGCCGTGCGCCCGCACGAACATCGCCTCGGTATCGACTTCGTCGAGGCTGTCGGCGTTCTTGAGGCCCTTCGCCGCGAGCGAGGCAACCATTTGCGGGTTGTGCACGACGTGGCCGAGGGTCGTGACGCCCCCGCCGAGACGCTCGACCGCCTCCTCGGCCTTCTTGACCGTGATGGCCACGCCGAAGCAGAAGCCCTGGGTCTTGGCCCGCTTGATGATCACCGAATGCTCTCCTCGAGCGCGCGGATCCGCTGCATGATCTCGGCCGCTCCCTTCTCCAAATCGTCCCCATCCGACTGCCGGTTCCGGACCACTCGCATCGGCTCACCGAACGCGACCGTCACCCGGCCGAACGGACGCAGCCGCCGCGTCCCCCCGATCGCCGCCGGAACGACCGGTACTCCCGCGGCCGCGGCGAGGAACGCGGCGCCGGCCTTCTCCTCGTTCGTCCCGGTCACGTTACGGCCGCCCTCCGGGAAGATCACTACCGCGCGCCCTTCCTTCAGCATCCGCAACGACGCACGCAGCGCCGCGGTTCCGCCGGCCTGCCGGTCGACCGGAAAGGCGTTCAAGCGCGGGATCAGCCACCGGACGATCGGCATCGCGAAGAGCTCCTTCTTCGCCATGTACCAGACCGGCCGTGGGATCGCGACGCCCAGGATCGGCGGATCGAAGTTCGAGATGTGGTTCGCCGCGAGAATCAGCCCGCCGTCGCGGGGTACCTTGTCGGCCCCGACCACCTTGAACCGGAACATCGTCCGCAGGATCGCTTTGACGACGGCCTTCGCCACGTCATAGTAGGTCACGCGCGGGCAGCTTCCATGACCGCGCGCATCCGCGCAACGACCTCGGCCGGCTTCATGTCGGTGGAGTCGATCGTCACCGCGTCGGCGGCTGCTCGCAGCGGTGAGATCGCTCGCGTGGAATCGAGCCGGTCGCGCTCGGCCAGTTGCGCGCGGACTTCATCGAGCGATACATCGATACCGCGCGCCTGAAATTCGGCATGCCGGCGACGCGCTCGTTCGTCGAGCGACGCCGTTAAGAAGAACTTGAATCGAGCATCCGGCAAGACGACGGTTCCGATGTCGCGGCCCGCCATTACTACCGGTCCTTGTGCAGCGATCGCGCGCTGGCGTTCGACGAGCTCGGTCCGGATCGCGGGACGGGCCGCCACGGTCGATACGGCGGCGGCGACGTCCGGGTCGAAAAGGCGTTCGCCCGTGTACCGTCCGTCGATGTTCACGCGATAGCCCGCCGTCGTCGAGGCGTCAGGTACGATCGCGATTGTGTGGTGACGCAGCATCGCGACCAGACCCGCCTCATTGTCGAGGTCGACGCCGTTCTTCAGCGCCAAGTACGCGACCGATCGATACATCGCACCGGTGTCGAGGTACAGATGACCGCTCTGCGCCGCCAGCAGTTGCGCATTCGTTGTCTTACCGCTGCTGGTCGGACCGTCAATCGCGACGTGATCGTTCGCCATGCCGGGACGTCACGTTCTCCACAACAGCCCCAGGGTCCGCGTACGCAGGCGAAAAACCCGCCTCCGCCAATCGATTCGGGCTATGCACCGTGGTTCCGAGGACGTCGCAGCGCTCCAAGCCCGGCGTCATGCATTTGAACGCGGGCTTGACGACGCAGGAGTGCGCAGCGCAATCGGCGCGTCTACACTCGACGACGATACCGCGTGGCTCGCCGTCTGCCCCTGCTGTGGCTATCCGACCCTGAGCGAGCGAAGAGCCTTTGACATCTGTGCCATCTGCCGGTGGGAGGACGATGGCCAGGACGACAATCGAGCGGACGAGGTGCGAGGCGGACCGAATGGCGACTATTCGCTCAGCGAAGCACGACGAAACTTCATCGATCACCGCACATCCCACCGAGCCGGCGATAACGCCGGATTCCAGCACGCGCAACGGACGTTCGATGAGCGGCTCGGACTGATCGAGGCATACGACGCGTTATTGCCCGCCGTTGGCGCGGCGGCGTTCATCGATGCGCTTCCTCGGATTCTGAGAGCGCAACGGCGCTGGGACGAACGCGAGATTGAGCTCGACGCCTTGGAGTAGCGCTGCGCCAGGCAGTTGGCACACCGGCGCGCAACACTGGGGCCGTGGCAAAGGCCAAGTCTGCGTATTATTGTACCGGGTGCGGGTTCGAGTCGGCGCGCTGGCTGGGTCGCTGTCCCTCGTGCGAGGCGTGGAACACGTTCGAGGACGCGCCGGTCGTCAAACCGGTGAAGGCGGCGCAGGGCCGCGCCGTGCCGCTGCGGTCGAACGGGCCGATGCTCCTGTCTGCGATCGAGGAGACACGGATCGCGCGGCGGCGGACCGGGATGGCCGAGTTCGACGGCTTGCTCGGCGGCGGGATCGTCCCGGGTAGCCTGGTGCTGCTCGGCGGCCCGCCCGGTGCAGGGAAATCGACGCTGCTCCTGCAGCTCGCGACGACGCTCTCGCGCGCCGGCGCACGCTCGGTCTACGTCTGCGGCGAGGAGTCGGCGGCGCAGACGAAGCTGCGCGCGCAGCGTGTCGGCGCAGCCGAATCGCTGCTCGTCTTCGCGGAGACGAACCTGCGCGCGGTGCTCGACGCGCTCGAGCGCGACGTCCCCGAGATCCTCGTCATCGACTCGATCCAGACGATGTGGCTGCCCGACGTCGAATCGTTCGCCGGCAGCGTGTCGCAAATTCGCGACTGCACGCAAGTGCTGATGGAGTTCGCGAAGCGCACCGGCTGCGCGACGTTCGTCGTCGGCCACGTCACCAAAGACGGCGCGATCGCCGGGCCGCGGCTCCTCGAACACCTCGTCGACACCGTGCTCTACTTCGAGGGCGATCAGTCGGGCGAGTACCGCATCGTGCGCGCCTACAAGAACCGCTTTGGCGGGACCGACGAGATCTGCGTCTTCGCGATGGACGACCGCGGGCTGCACGAGGTCGCCGACCCGTCGGCGCTCTTTTTGCAAGGGCGCGGGCCGCGGCCGAGCGGCTCGTGCGTCGTCCCGACGCTGGTCGGCACGCGGCCGGTGCTGGTCGAGATCCAAGCGCTGGTCGGCGAGGCCGCCTACGGAACGCCGCGCCGGCTCGCCGCCAACGTCGATCCGGCGCGCCTTGCGATGATCATCGCGATCCTCGAGCGGCGCGCCGGCCTCCAGCTCGGCGGTCACGACGTGTACTGTTCGGTCGCGGGCGGTTTGCGCGTCGCGGAGACCGGGGCCGACCTCGGCATCGCGCTCGCCATCGCGTCGGCGTTTCGCGATGTCCCGCTCGCCGCCGGCACGGTCGCATTCGGCGAACTCGGCCTCTCCGGCGAAGTGCGCGGCGTCTCGCAGCCCGCGCGACGCGCCGCCGAGGCGACGAAGCTCGGCTTCACCCGCCTGATCACCCCCGAAGGCGCGCGCGACCTCGCCGCCGCGATCCGCCTCGCGTTCGATTGAAAGACAGGATGGCCGAACTGATCCCCCGCGACATGCTCTTCGGGAACCCCGAGAAAGCGGCACCGTTCATCTCGCCCGACGGAACGCGCATCGCCTACCTCGCCCCGCACGAAGGGACCCTCTCGGTATGGGCGCGCACGATCGGCCGCGACGACGATCGGGTCGTCGCCACCGATCCGGCTCGGCCGATTCGCACCGCGTTCTGGACGCCCGACGGCACGCGAGTCCTCTACGTGCAGGACGCGGCCGGCAACGAGAACTTCCATCTCTTCGCAGCCGACCCCGGCGGAGGCGCAGCGCCGGTCGATCTGACGCCGTACGAGGGCTGCCTGGTCCTCGTACAGTCGGTCAATCTCGACCGGCCCGACATGATCCTGATCTTGATGAACCGGCGCGATCCGCAATTCTTCGACGTCTATCGGCTCGATCCGCGGACCGGCGAGACGACGCTCGATACGGAAAATCCCGGCGGCGTCTCGTCGTTTGCCGACGACGCGCAGATGATCGTGCGGGGCGGCGTGATCCAGCATGCGGACGCGTCCTGCGAGATCATCGTGCGCGACGCGGCGACCGCGCCGTGGCGCACGCTGACGCGCTTCGAGGCCGACGACGGGACGCCGCAGCTGGTCGGCTTCACGCCCGACGGGGCTGCGCTGCTGGTGATTACCAGCGCCGGCGCAAATGCGGCGCGCGTCGTCAGCTTCGATCTCGCGAGCGGCGCGCGGACCGTTGTCGCGGGCGATCCGGAGTACGACGTCTCTCACGTCGTCGTCTCGCCGCGGACGAAAGCACCGATCGCCGCGTCGATCGTCCGCGAACGCACGGCTTGGACCGTCCTCGATCCGGACTACGCCGCCGACTTCGCCGCGCTCGCGGCACAGGTGCCCGGAGATGTCGGGCTCGAGTCGACCGATCGTGACGACCGCATTTGGCTCGTCTCATCGACGGTCGACACCGGCTCGCTGTCGTTTTGGACGTACGACCGGCGCGCGCACAGCGCCCAGAAGATCTTCTCGATGCGCCCCGAGCTCGACCGCTGCACGCTCGCGTCGATGACGCCGGTGAGCTACCCGGCGCGTGACGGTCTGACGATCCACGGCTACCTGACGACACCTGCCGGTGTCCCGGCATGGGCCCTCCCAGCGGTGGTGCTCGTCCACGGCGGCCCGTGGGCGCGCGACAACTGGGGGTTCAACCCGTTCGTGCAGTGGCTGGCCAATCGCGGCTACGCCGTGCTGCAGCCGAACTTTCGCGGCTCGACCGGCTACGGCAAAGCGCACTTGAACGCGGGCGACCGCGAGTGGGCGGGCGCGATGCACACCGACCTGCTCGACGCGAAGGACTGGCTGATCGCGCGGGGGATCGCCGATCCGCGGCGCGTCGGGATCGTCGGCGGTTCGTACGGCGGCTACGCGACGCTCGCGGCGCTCGCGTTCGCGCCCGATGCGTTTGCGTGCGGCGTCGACCTCGTCGGACCCTCGAACCTCAACACCCTGCTCGCGTCGATTCCGCCGTACTGGGAGACGTTGCGCGCGACGTTCACGCGCCGGATGGGCGACTCGGAGGAGTTCCTCACCGCGCAGTCGCCGCTCTACAAGGCCGATGTGATTCGCGTCCCGCTGCTGATCGGCCAAGGCGCGAACGACCCGCGCGTGAAGATCGCCGAGTCCGATCAGATCGTCGCCGCGATGCGACGCAACGGACAGCCAGTCACCTACGTCGTGTTCGAGGACGAAGGGCACGGCTTCGCCCGGCCCGAGAACAACCAGCGCTTCAACGCCGCGCTCGAAGCGTTTCTCGCGCCCCACCTCGGCGGCCGCGCCGAGCCCGCCCATCCCGGCGAGTCGATCGACCCGCATCTGCGGTGAGCGGGATGCACGAGTTCGAGATCGTGCCGAACGTCAGCGAGGGGCGCGACCCGAGCGTGATCGACGCGTGCGTCGCCTCGATGGAGGCCCAAGGCGTGCGGGTCGTCCACCGCACGAGCGATCCGGTTCACCATCGCAGCGTGATCACCGCGGTCGGGCGCGCGTCGCAGGTCGTCGCGGCTTCCGTTGCGCTGGCGCGGGTTGCGCACGCGCGGATAGACCTGCGCCGCCATCGCGGCGCGCACCCGCGGATCGGCGCGCTCGACGTGCTGCCGTTCGTCCCGCTCGGTGCGGCGACGCTCGATGAAGCGGTCACGCTGGCGCACCGCGCGGCAGCGCGCATCTGGCGCGAGCTGGGCATCCCCTCGTATCTCTACGGCGCGGCGGCGAGTGCGCCGCACCGCGAGCAGCTGGCCGAGCTCCGCCGCGGCGAATTCGAAGGACTCGCCGATCGGTTGGCCGCGAACCCGGGCTGGCGATTCGACTACGGCGACGCGGCGCACGCGTCGGCCGGCGCGATCGCGATCGGTGCCCGCCCGTTCCTGATCGCGTACAACGTCGAGCTGGCGAGCGGCGACCTCGCGCTGGCGAAGCGGATCGCCCGCGAACTGCGAGCGTCAAGCGGCGGCCTGCGCTCGCTGAAGTGTCTGGGCCTGCGCCTGGGGGCCGGTCGCGTCCAGGTCTCGTGCAACCTGACCGACGTCGACGCGGTGCCGCTCTATCGCGTCACCGAGCTGGTTCGGCGCGCCGCCGCGCGCCAAGGCGTCGCGGTCGCCCGCGGCGAGCTGATCGGGCTGGCGCCGCGTCGCGTGGTGGAGCGGACCGCAAGAGCGTACGCCTCGGCGGAACGATCCCCGTATCCGTCGTAGGAAGCCGGATGCTCGTTCGCCGACTCGCCGCCGCGTTCGCCGCGGTTGCGCTGCTGTGCTCGCCGGTCGTGCCGCTCGCCGTGGAAGCGGCGCAAGCCACGCCCAGCGCCACGCCCGCCCCGCAATCACGCACGCTCGCCAACGGTCTGAAGGTCGTCGTCATCGAGGACCACGCTGCGCCGGTCGCTCAGATCCACATGTGGTACCGGTTCGGCGCGCTCGACGAGACGCCGGGCAAGACCGGACTCGCACACGCGCTCGAGCACATGATGTTCCGCGGTACGCACGACTTCTCGGCCGCCGGCCTCGACGACATGACGGCGCGGCTCGGCGGCGAGGTGAACGCCGAGACAGAGAACGAGATGACCCATTTCTACTTCGTCGTGCCGGCCGACCGCGTCGACGTCATCGTGCACCTCGAGGCCGACCGGATGCGCGGGCTCAAGCTCGATCCGGCGGACTGGAACCTCGAGCGCGGCGCCGTGCTCGAAGAGTACGCCGAGAAGCACAGCAACCCGGTCAGCTCGTTCATCTACGACGTCAACCAGCGCGTCTACCCGAACTCCCGGCTCGGGTCGACGTCGCTCGGCGTCAAAGCCGACATCGAGCGGGCGACCGTCACCGACCTGCGGCGCTACTACGACGCCTGGTACCGCCCGAACAACGCGACGCTCACCGTGGCCGGCGACGTGCACGCCGCCGACGTCTTCGCGGCCGCGCAGCGCTGGTTCGGACCGATCGCGGCCGCCAAGCTGCCGGCGCGGCGTCACTACGCGCTGCACCCGGCGACCGGCGCGTCGTACACCGACCATTCGAACTATCCCTACACGATCGTCGACGAGGCCTACGCCGCGCCCGGAAACGCGAAGCCGTACGAGCACGATCAAGTCCGCAACGACGTCGCCCTGGGCGCGATGTTCAACCCGCGCGGCCCGTTCCGCGCGCTGGTCGAGCGCGGCCTCGTGCTGGCGTACAATCCGACGCCGCTGGAGGACCGGCGCGCCTCGGTCGTCCACGTGATGCTGATCGTCGCACCGGGACACACGCCGGGCGAGGTCCGCAGCGCCTACGAGAAGATCATGGCCGACCTGCTCGCCAAAGGGCTCGACCAGGATCTGTTCGACGCCTCGAAACGCTCGGAGCTCGCCTCGATGACGTACGCGCGCGATTCGATCGTCGGAATCGGTGACGCCGTCGGCGCGAACATGGTCTTTCCCGGCGACACGGATCCGGCTGAGTTCGACGCGCTCTACGGTGCGATCACGCGTGCCGAGTCGACCGCCGTTGCGCGACGCGTCTACGCGAAGGCGAGCGTCGTCGCGGTGCTGCAGCCCGGTCCCTCGAGCGCCGACAACGCGAAGCCGCCGGCGAACGTCACCTCGTCGGTCAGCGACAACTTCGGCGACCGCAGCTCGACCGGGCCGCTCGTGCAGCCGGACTGGATGAAGGCCGCGCTCGCCAAGCCGCTCGTGCTGCGCAGCGCAGTCGATCCCGTCGTCACGACGCTGCCGAACGGCCTGCGCCTGCTCGTCCAGCGCGTCGCCACGAACCCCACGGTCTTCATCGACGGGCTCGTGCGCACGTCGCCGAGCTTCGATCCGAGCGGGAAGGAGGGCCTCGGCGAGGTCACCTCCGCGCTGATGCACTGGGGCAGCGCGAGGTACGACTACGACGCGCAGCGCAAGCTCGCCGACGACCGCGCTGCGGAGATCTCGTTCGGAACGTCGTTCTCGGCGCACGGGCGGGCACGCGACTTCTCGCCGCTGCTCGAGGCCCTCGCCGACGACGTGCGCCGTCCGCTGCTGCCGAGCGACAAGTTCGACCTGGTGCGCTCGCAGCTCTCGGGGTTCGCCGGGCGGCGCGCGCTGCAGGCCGGGTTCGAGGCACAGCGGATCTTCGACACCGCGCTCTACCCGGCCGGCGATCCGGCGCTGCGCGTCGCCTCGGAGCGTTCGATCACCTCCGTGACGCTCGCCGACGTCAAGGCGTATCACGCGGAGTTCGTGCGGCCCGATCTCACCACGCTGGTCGTGGTCGGCGACGTCGATCCGGCGCAGGTCGCGCAGGAGGTGCAGCGCGCCTTCGGCGACTGGACGGCGACCGGACCGAAGCCCGATCCGCACCTCCCGCCGATCCCGCTCCCGTTCCCGCAGACGCGCAACGTCCTGACGGCCTCGCAGGACGTCACGGTGCAGCTCGGCGCTCCGGCACTGTCACGCACCTCGCCCGACTACGATTCGCTGACGCTGGCCAACGCGATCTACGGCGGCGGCTCGATGGAGTCGCGACTCTTCCGCGAGGTGCGGGAGAAACGCGGTCTGGTGTACGGCGCGTCGAGCGCGCTGGCGGCAAACCGCGACCGCGGAACGTTCACCGTTTCGTTCAGCGCGGTACCCTCGAAGATCGACGCGGCGGAAGCACTCGTGCGTGCCGAGCTCAAGCGGATGCAGACCGACGAGGTGAGCGCCGACGAGCTCGCGCGCGCCAAGACCCGCCTCGTCGCGACGCAGCTGAACGCCGAGCAGGCAACGGCGTCGATCGCCGGCGACCTGCTCCGCATCGGGCTCGACGAGCTGCCGACCTCGTACTACGCGACGCTGGCCGACCGCTACGCCTCGATCACCGCCGCCGACGTACGCCGCGCCGCGCAAACCTGGTTCCACCCCGACAACCTGGTCGAAGTCCGCATCGGGCCGCCGGCATGACGCCGCCCGCCCCCGTCGCGTCGACGATCCCGAACAAGTACGCGAGTCTGCGGCTCGTCGATCACCTCGACAAGGGCGGGGTCTTCGACCCGAAGTTCACCGCACTCGTTCGAGGGCCGATCCCGAGCAACATCGACCCCGACGGCACGAGCTACGACTTCGACTATGCAGGTCTGACGTTCGCCATCAACGCGCAGTTCCAGGCACTCAACCTCGTCGCAAGCCCATACTATTTGATCGACGTCTGTCTGCTGCACGCGAGCGAAACCAACGAGATCGCCGCCGAACAAACTTCTTCGCCCCGAACCCCCATCTCGGCGAGCTCCACCTGTGGGACACGTACGGCACCCCGACGTGCGTCTTCGAGACCGACCCTGAGAAGCGCGCAGAGTCCCGCGCGGACGTTCGACAGCTGGTTGCCGGAACCGCTCGTCGCGCGCATCGAGCAGGTCCGTCAGTGGCTCGAGAGCCCCTCACCGCAACCGGAGCTACCGTCGGTCGTCGTGTACGTCCACTGCGACGGCGGCTGCGACCGGACAGGCGAGATGATCGGCGCGTATCTGCTGCGCTTTCCGAAGCTGACGTGGGAGCAGATGTACGCCACGAACATCCCCTGCGGCCGCCCGTTCGGATGCAACAACTACCGCGCGGTGCAGTGGTACGCCTACTATCTGAACTACGCGCTCGGCTATTCGATCGTCGACATCGGCTACGACGGCGGCTGCTACGACGGTCCGAGCAACGCCGGTTTCGGCCCCGACACCGGCGAGACGTACCCGCTCGGCGCGATCCACTTCTGCCGCCCGGCGCCGTACGCGGGCAGTTGACCGCTACAGAGCAGCGATCCGCCGCAGCCCCTCTTCGAAGTCCTCGATCGGCGCAACCCAGCTGAGGCGCAGCCAGCCTTCCAGGTTGTCACCGAAGATGCGGCCGGGGATCGCGACCACGCCGCGATTTTCGACGAGATCGAGCGCCGCAGCGAGCGAGTCGTTACCGCGCGGCAGCTTCACGCAGGCGTAGAATGCGCCGTCGACCGGCACGTACCGCAAGCCGCTCGCGTCGAGCGCCGCGGTGACGCGGGCGTGCTGCTTGCGGTACCAGGCTGACTGCTCCGTCAGCGCTCCCGGCTCACCGAAGATCTCATACGCGACGCGCTGACCGAACGCGCTCGCCGTCGACGTGACCCAGGCGTGCGTCTTGTTCAGCGCTTCGATCGCGTCATCGGGTGCGATCAGCCAGCCGATCCGCATCCCGGTCAGCGCGTTCGACTTCGAAATCGAGTTCGCGACGACCGTGTACGGATAGTGCTGCGCGACGTATCCCGGATCGTCGACGTAGGTGAGCTCGCGGTAGATCTCGTCCTGCAGCACCCACACCGGCGGTCCACCGCGCGCGAGCAATCCTGCAGCGAGCCGCCTGACGTCCGGTTCGCGGATCACGCGCCCGGTCGGATTCGCCGGCGAAGCGATCACGATCGCGCGCGTCGCGCGGTCGACGGCGTCGAGGATCGCCTCGACGTCGTAGCGGAAGTCCTCGTCGGCGCGCATGTGGACGCGGCGACATGGCACCCCCTCGAGCTGCGCCATCTTCGCGTACGCCGGGAACGCCGGGTCGGCGACCAGCAGCTCGTCCTTCGCCGGGTCGAGCAGGGTCTTGATCGCGATGTACACCGCCTCTTGCGAGCCGGTCGTCACGCACACGTGTCGCGCCTGTGACATGCTCGGGTACGCGTAGTGCGCAGCGATGCGCTCGCGCAGACCCGCATCGCCGGCGTTCACCGTGTACTTCACGCCGTGCTCGGCCGCCCAACGCGCCGCCGCCTCGATGAACCGCTGCTGCGGCAGCAGCGTCGGTTCGCCGAGTCCGAGATCGATCGATCCGGGCTTCTTCTTCGCTGCGATCTGCCGAATGACCGACGGCTCGATCGCGTTCACCCGAGGATTCAGACGGCTACCTCGTACTCGCGCAGGGCGGCGTTGAGCGAGGTCTTCTGGTCGGTCGCGTCGCTGCGCTCGCCGATGATCAGCGCGCACGGCGTCCCGAACTCGCCGGCCGCGAAACGCTTCGGCTGCATGCCGGGGATGACGACCGCGCGCGGCGGGATGACGCCCTTTGTGATGACGGGCTCGCTGCCGCGGACGTCGACGATCGGGGTCGATGCGGTGAGCACGACACCGGCACCGAGCACCGCCCCCGTGCAGATACGCACACCCTCCACGACGATGCAGCGCGAGCCGACGAACGCCCCGTCCTCGACGATCACCGGGAGCGCCTGGGGCGGCTCGAGCACGCCCCCGATCCCGACGCCGCCGCTCAAATGGACGTTCTTGCCGATCTGCGCGCACGATCCGACCGTCGCCCACGTGTCGACCATCGACCCGTCGTCGACATACGCTCCGACGTTTACGTAGCCCGGCATGAGGATCGCTCCCTTGCCGAGGTACGAACCGTAGCGTGCAACACCGGGCGGGACACAGCGCGCGCCGAGCTTCTTCCAATTCCGTTTGGTGGGTAACTTGTCGTAGTACGAAGGGAGGCGATAACGGAATTTCACCGCGTCGAGCGATCCTGCGGTCTTGGCGAACACGTCCTCGACGATGCGCGCGCTGTCGAAGCGCGCGAACGAGAGCACGATCGCCCGCTTCACCCACGGATGCACGACCCACTCACCGTCGATCGGTTCGCAGACGCGCAGCATCCCCGTGTCGAGCGCTTCGAGGACCTCGTCGACGACGCGTCCTGCCTTTTTCTTGACGGCCTTGGGGTCGGCGGCGAGGCGCTCCTCGAGCTCGACGACCCGTGCTTCCAGGGTTCCATCCATCGAGCGGGGCGTTCCCGCGCCACAAACCGCGCTCCCGTCGCCTTGGCGATGGAGGGTCCTGAAGGGGCCCTCGATAACGCGGTTTCCTCCGGTACATCAGGAGACGACGTGAACACCGCAGCGGACGACCTACGCATCAACGCAATCCGTTTTCTGGCGGTCGACGCGGTCCAGCAAGCCAATTCCGGCCACCCCGGGCTCCCGCTCGGCGCCGCGGCCGCCGCCTACACGCTCTGGACCCGGCACCTGCGCTTCAACCCCGCCGACCCGCACTGGTTCGACCGTGACCGCTTCGTCCTGAGCGCCGGCCACGGCTCGGCGCTGCTGTACGCGCTGCTCCACCTGACCGGCTACGACCTCACGATCGACGACCTGCGGGCGTTCCGCCAGCTCGGCAGCCGGACGCCGGGGCATCCTGAGTATCACCACACCGCCGGCGTCGAGGTGACGACCGGCCCGCTCGGGCAGGGGTTCGCGAACGCGGTCGGGATGGCGATCGCCGAGGCGCACCTGGGTGCGGTCTACAACCGCGAACAGACGATCGTCGACCACCACACCTACGTTATCGCGGGCGACGGCGACTTGATGGAAGGCGTCGCCTCCGAGGCCGGCTCGCTGGCGGGCCACCTCGCGCTCGGCAAGCTGATCGTCCTCTACGACGACAACAAAGTCTCGCTCGCCGCGGCGACCGACGTCACGTTCACCGAGGACGTCCGCGAGCGCTTCGAAGCGTACGGCTGGCACACGATCGAGGTCGGACCCGAGTCGGCGAACGACGTCGATGCGCTCGACCGCGCAATCGAACAGGCGAAGGCGGAGACGCTGCGGCCCTCGCTGATCGCGGTGCGGACGACGATCGGGTACGGCTCCCCCGAAGCCGGGACGTACAAGACCCACGGCGAGCCGCTCGGCAAGAACATGGAGGCGACCCGCACAGCGCTCCACTGGGACTATCCGCCGTTCACCGTCCCCGACGAGCCGGCGTCGTTCTTCAAGGCGACGGGCGCGAAGGGCGCGGGGCTGCAGGCGGAGTGGAACGCACGCTACGCCGCGTGGAAGACCGCCAACCCGGACCTCGCGGCGCAGTTCGAGCGCGCGCGCGACGGCACGCTGCCGGCCGATCTGCCCTGGCCGGTGTTCGACGCCGAGAACGGCAACGTCGCGACGCGTGACGCCGGCGGAACCGTGATGAACGCGATCGCCGCGGCGCTCCCCGAGCTGGTCGGCGGCTCCGCCGACCTCGACCCCTCGACGAAGACCTACCTCAAAGGATACGGCGACTTCCAGCCCGGCTCGCGCGCCGGCCGCAACATCCACTACGGCGTGCGCGAGCACGCGATGGCGGCCGCGTCGAGCGGGATCGCGCTGCACGGCGGGCTGCTGCCGTTCAGCGCGACGTTCTTCAACTTCCTCGATTATCTCAAGCCCGCGCTCCGGTTGGCGGCGATCAACACGATCCGCGAGATCTTCGTCTTCACCCACGACTCGGTGTTCCTGGGCGAGGACGGCCCGACACATCAGCCGATCGAGCAGCTCGCAATGCTGCGCGCGACGCCGAACGTGATCGACCTGCGCCCCGCCGACGCGCTGGAGACGCTCGAGGCCTGGAAGTACGCGATCCAGCCCAAGACCGGGCCCTGCGCAATCGTGCTCTCGCGCCAGAAGCTGCCGTTCCTGGGTGCGCGCACCGCCGACGTCGCGCGCGGAGCGTACGTGCTGCACCCTTCGACAAGCTCAGGGCAGGCTGATGCACCGGACCTGATCCTGATCGCGACCGGCTCGGAAGTTCACCTCGCGCTCGAAGCGGCGAAGCTGCTCGCGGCCAAGGGGACGAACGCGCGCGTCGTCTCGATGCCGTCGTGGAAGCTGTTCGACGCGGAGGACGAGGCGTATCGCAACAGCGTCCTTCCGGCCGAAGTGAAGGCCCGCATGTCGATCGAAGCCGGCGCCACGATCGGGTGGTCGAAGTACGTCGGCGAGCGCGGGATCGCGTACGGCCTCGACCATTTCGGCACCTCGGCACCAGCGGCCGCGATCGCCAAAGAATACGGATTCACCCCGGAGCACGTCGCCGACGTCGCCGCCGGTCTCCTCGCCAACGTCTAACGTCAATGTCCAACGAAGTGAGAAAGCAGATCATCATGGGCGACCAGCTTCGCGAACTCGCGAACGTAGGCCAGAGCATTTGGCTCGACAACATCCGGCGCAGCATGTTCGCGTCCGGCGAACTGCAGCGCCTCATCGACCTCGGCCTGCGCGGGATGACGTCGAACCCGACGATCTTCGAGAAGGCGATCGGCTCGGGTTCCGACTACGACGATCAGCTCCGCACGCTGGTCGACGAAACCGACGCGACGAAGGTCTTCGAGGCGCTCGCGATCCGCGACATCCGGAGCGCGTGCGATCTGTTCCATCCGGTGTGGGAATCGACGAAGGGGCTCGACGGCTACGTCTCGCTCGAAGTCCCGCCGACGCTGGCGCACGACACGGAAGGGACGATCGCGGCGGCGCAGCGGCTGTGGGGCGAGGTCAACCGGCCGAACCTGATGATCAAGATCCCGGGCACCGCCGAAGGGATGCCCGCGATCAAGGCCACGATCGCCGCCGGTATCAACGTCAACGTGACGCTGCTGTTCTCCGTCGACCGCTACGAATCGGCGGCGAACGCGTACATCGAGGGGCTCGAAGAGCGCGCCGGCAAGGGGCAGCCGATCGACCGCCTCGCGTCGGTCGCCTCGTTCTTCGTCTCGCGGATCGACACCGCGATCGACAAGCAGCTGCAAGCGCGGATCGACAAGGGCGAGAAGCTCGAGCATCTGCTGGGCAAGGCCGCCGTCGCGAACACGAAGCTCGCCTACCAGCGTTTCCTCAAGCTCTTCGGCGGCGAACGCTTCGACGCGCTCAGAGCCAAAGGCGCGCACGTACAGCGCCCGCTCTGGGCGTCGACCTCGACGAAGAACCCGGCGTACCCGGACCTCATGTACGTCGAGTCGCTGGTCGGCCGCGACACGGTGAACACCGTTCCGCCGAACACCCTCGAGGGGCTGCTCGACCACGGGCAGATCCGCGCTGACACCGTCACCGCGGACGTCGAGGGTGCGCGCGCGACGATCGAAGCGTTCGGAAAGGCGCAGATCTCGCTCTACGACGTCACCGAAGAGCTGATCGCCGAGGGCGTGAAGTCGTTCGCCGACTCGTTCAACGCGATGCTCGCCGCGATCCAAGGGAAACTCCAGCAGCTTCGCCAGGGCGGGCCGCCGAAAGTCGGCCTGACCGCGGGAGACGAGATCGTCGCGCTGATCGACACCGCGCTCGACAAGCTCGCGCAGGACGACTTCCTCCACAAACTCTGGACGCACGACGCCTCGCCGTGGTCGAACGATCCGGTGCACGTCGAGATCATCAAGCACGCGCTCGGGTGGGTCGAGATCGCGCAGCAGACGCACGCCCAGAGCGGCGAGCTGCGCGATTTCGCGCACGCCTGTGCGAAGCGCTTCGAGCACGTGGTCGTGCTCGGGATGGGCGGGAGCTCGCTCGCACCCGACATCCTGCGCGCGACGTTCGGGAAGACCCCGGGCTATCCGCAGCTGCACGTCCTCGACTCGACCGACCCGCAGCAGATTAGGGCACTCGACGAAAGCCTCGACATCGCGAAGTCGCTCTTCATCGTCGCCTCGAAGTCGGGGACGACGACCGAGCCCGACGCGTTCTTCCGCTACTTCTTCCAACGCGTGCAGCAGACGGTCGGCGCGAGCAATGCCAGCGACCACTTCATCGCGATCACCGATCCGGGGACCCAGCTCGAGCGGGAAGCGAAAGAGGACAAGTTCCTGCGGGTCTTCACCAACGACCCGAACATCGGTGGGCGGTACTCGGCGCTCTCGTACTTCGGGATGGTGCCGGCGGCGCTCGCCGGTTATGACGTCGCTGCGATCCTCGACCGCGCGATCAACGCGATGCACGCCAACGCATCGACCGTCTCGGCCTACGACGCGCCGGGCGTGCGGTTCGGCGCCGCGATCGGCACGCTGGCGAAGCACGGCCGCGACAAGCTCACGATCGTCACGCACCCTGCGGTGCGGGCCTTCGGCGCCTGGGCGGAGCAGCTGATTGCCGAGTCGACCGGCAAGTCCGGTACCGGAATCGTTCCGGTCGAAGGCGAGCCGCCGGGCACTCCGAGCGCGTACAGTGAGGATCGCGTCTTCGTCTACGTCGGCTGCGGTCTGGCGAACGAGCCCGCCACGCTGGCGCCGTGGTTCGAGCAACTCGAGAACGCCGGTCATCCGGTGATTCGCCTCGCGATGAGCAACACGCTCGACATCGGCGAGCAGTTCTACCTGTGGGAGATCGCGACGGCGGCCGCCGGGGCGGTCCTCGACATCGACGCCTTCGACCAGCCGAACGTCCAGGAGTCGAAGGACAACACGAAGCGGCTGCTGGCCGAGTTCGCGGCCGAAGGGACGTTCTCGGAGCCCGAGCCGCGCGTTCGCACGAACGAAGCGCTCGTGTTCCCGCTGAGCGGTTCGCGCGGCGCGGCGCTCGGCACCGATCTGCCGTCCGCCGTCGCGGCGGTCGCCGAGCAGATCAAAGCCGGCGACTACGTCGCCTTCAACGCCTACGTCCCGATGAACGAGGACGACGCAGCGGCGCTGCTGCGCATCCGCACGACGGTGCGCGACGCCCTCCGCGTCGCGACGACGGTCGGTTTCGGACCGCGTTTTCTGCACTCCACCGGCCAGCTGCACAAGGGTGGCTCGAACGAGGGCGTCTTCTTCCAGATCACCTACGAGCCGCCGTTCGATCTGCCGATCCCCGGGATGGTCGGCTTCCGCACGCTGCAGCGCGCGCAGGCGCTGGGCGACTTCGAGTCGCTCGACAAACGCGACCGGCGCGGGATCCGCGTCCACTTCCCCGGCGACCCCAAGGCGGGACTCGCCGCGCTCGCCTCCGCCCTCGAAGCCGCAGTCAGCGCACGAGCGTAGCGCCCGTGCAACTCGGCATGATTGGGCTGGGGCGGATGGGCGCCAACATGACGACGCGCCTCCTGCGCGGCGGACACGAGGTGGTGGCGTACGACCGCGATCCGGCGGCGGTGCAGCGGACGGCGTCCGACGGCGCGACCGGCGCGGCGTCGCTGAACGAGCTGGTCGCAAAACTGAAGGCGCCGCGCGCGGTGTGGATCATGGTCCCCGCCGGCGATCCGACCGATTCGACGATCGGCGCGTTGCTGGAACTGCTGCAGCCTGGCGATGTCATCATCGACGGCGGCAACTCGCGCTGGACCGATTCGAAGCAGCGTCACCTGCGCTGCAAGGACAAGGGCGTCTCGTTCGTCGACGCCGGGACGTCGGGCGGCGTCTGGGGCCTCGCCAACGGCTACTGCTTGATGGTCGGCGGCGACGACGACGCGGTCAAGCGCATCGAGCCGATCTTCCTCACGCTCGCGCCGAAGGACGGCTACGCGCACGTCGGCCCGAGCGGCGCGGGACATTTCTCGAAGATGGTCCACAACGGGATCGAGTACGGGATGCTCGCCGCCTACGGCGAGGGCTTCGAGATCCTCGAGAAATCCGAGTACACGTACGACCTGCACCAGCTGGCCTCGATCTGGCGTTACGGCTCGGTCGTCCGTTCGTGGCTGCTCGAGCTGCTCGAGCTCGCGCTCAAGGAAGATCCCGAGCTGGCGAAGGTCAAGGGCTGGGTCGCTGATTCCGGCGAGGGCCGCTGGACGGTGCAGGCCGCGATCGACGAGGATGTGCCCGCGCCGGTCATCACGCTCGCGCTGCTCTCGCGCTTCGTCTCTCGTCAGGAAGAGTCGTACAGCGCGAAGGTGATCGCCGCGCTGCGGAATCAGTTCGGCGGCCACGCGATCAAGCCGGAATGACCGCAACCGCCGGCGGCGTCGCCGCAAACCCGCTCCGCAAAGGTCTTGCCGCCAACCGCATCGCCGACCCGTGCAACGTCGTCTTCTTCGGCGCGACCGGCGATCTGATGAAGCGCATGCTGCTGCCCGCGATGTGGAACCTGCGGCTCGAGGACATGCTGCCCTCGAACTACGGCATCGTCGGCTACTCGCGCTCCGGCGACGACGACGAGAAGTTTCGCGACGAGATGCGCAAGGCGGTCGACGCGTTTTCGCGCAGCGGCCCGGCGACGGAACCGCTGTGGAGCGACTTCGCGAAGCATCTGTCGTACGTCTCCGGGACCTTCGACGACACGAACTGCTTCCACAAGCTTCGCGAGCAGCTCGAAAAGAACGATAAGGAGCTCGGCACCGGCGGGAACCGGCTCTTCTACCTGAGCACGCCGCCGTCGCTGTTCGCGCAAATCGTCGACCAGCTCGACAAAGCCGGCCTCGGACCGCGCGACAACCGGACCGGCTGGTCGCGCATCATCGTCGAGAAGCCGTTCGGGACCGACCTCGACTCGGCGCGCGCGCTGCAGGCCGAAGTCGAGAAGGTCTTCGACGAGAAGCAGATCTACCGGATCGACCACTACCTCGGCAAAGAACCGGTCCAGGACATCATGGCACTTCGCTTCGCGAACGTGATTTTCGAGCCGCTCTGGAACCGGCGCTACGTCGACTCGGTGCAGATCACCGCCGCCGAGACGGTCGGCGTCGAACAGCGCGGCGGCTACTACGACAACGCCGGCGCGCTGCGCGACATGATCCAGAACCACGTGATGAACCTGCTCGCCCTGGTCGCCATGGAACCGCCGGTCGCCGCCGACGCCGACTCGATCCGCGACGAGAAGTTCAAGGTGCTCCGCGCGATCCGGCCGATCGAACGCGCGCGGGTGACGCTCGACTCGGCCCGCGGCCAGTACGACGCCGGCTCGATCGCCGGTAAGCCGGTCCCCGGTTACGGCGAAGAGCCCGACGTGCGTCCCGACTCGAACACCGAGACGTTCGCGGCGGTGAAGCTGCTGATCGACAATTGGCGCTGGGCCGACGTTCCGTTCTACCTACGTTCGGGCAAGCGGCTCGCCCACAAGACCTCGGAGATCGCGATCACCTTCCGCTCGATCCCGCACCGGCTCTTCGGCGACACCGGCGACGCGCTCGACAACAACGTGCTGGTGATGAAGATCCAGCCCGAGGAAGGCATCTCGCTGCGCTTCAATGCCAAGGTCCCGGGGCCGAAGATGCACATCCGGGCGGTCTCGATGGACTTCAACTACGGAACCGGGTTCGGCGTCGTGTCGGCGCCGGCGTACGAGCGGCTCGTCGGCGACGCGATGCGCGGCGATGCGACGCTGTTCACGCGCTGGGACGCGGTCGAGACCGCTTGGCAGATCGTCATGCCCATCCTCGACAAATGGCAGAACACGATCGACGAGAGCTTCCCGAACTACAGCGCCGGCAGCCAGGGACCGCCATCGTCCGATCGGATGCTCGCGATGGACGGCCGGGAGTGGCGCAAGATATGACCCTCGAGTCGTCGACGGTCGGGACGTCGCTCGACGCCATTCGCGCCGAGCTCTCGCGCTGCAAGCTCGCCACCTCGACGTTCAACTTCATCGTCTGGATCGACGATCCGGCGCGCCGCGACTGGATCCGCGAACGCGCCGGGATGCTCAGCGAGAAGCACCCGTCGTTCACGCTGATCTTGGACAATACCGGCGTGCGCGAGGGCGACGCGACGGTGACGACCGGCGCGCGCGATCCGTCCGCGACCGTCACGGTGCGCGGCGAACGGGTCGAGATCGACGTCTCAGGCCTCGACGCGCCGACGATCGCGCGGTACGTCACCGGGCTCTGCGCGACCAGCGTCGAGACGATCCTCTGGTGGAGCGGCTTCAAAGAGACGAGCCGCGCGACGTTCTACGCGCTGCTGCCGCTGATCGCCACGCTGATCGTCGACTCGTCGGGCGGGCTGGCGGACGACTCGGCGCTGCGCGCGCTGGCGACCTTCCACGCGGAGCACACGGGGGTCGCGCTGCGGGATCTCGCTTGGATGCGCCTCACCCCATGGCGGGACATGATCGCGAACTTCTTCGACGACGAGAGACTGCTCGGCGAGCTGTTCACGATCCGCGCGCTGCACATCGCCAGCGGCTCGGACTCCGAAGCGCTCTACCTCGGCGGCTGGCTTGCGAGCCGTCTCGACTGGACCGCCGCCGGCCGCGACGCGTTCACCGACCGCGCCGGCAAGACCATCGCGTTCAACCGGCGCCGTGAAGGCGAGATCCGCCGCGTGCAAAGCATCTGCCTCGACAGCGAGACCTCGTGGTATCACGGCGAGGTCACCGAAGACCCCGGCGTCGTCAGCGTCTGGGTCGAGGGCGAGCATGCGCGCGAACCGCGCCTCTTCCCGCTCATGGCGATCGACAACGCGAGCCTCTTGGAGCGCGCCGTCCTCGAATCCGGCGCCGTCGAGCTGTTCGAGACGGCGCTCAGCACCGCCGCCACGCTGCTCGGCTAGCAGCGATGGCGATTCCGGGCAACGTCACCGTGCTGGCCGATGCCGCGGCGCTCGCCGAAGCCGCGGCCGATCATGCCATTGCGGTGCTGATCGACGCGCTCGCACAGCGCGATCTTGCGCACGTCGCGCTCGCCGGCGGGTCGACGCCGCGCGCAGTGAACGCGCTGCTCGTCGCGCAGCCGCGGCGCGGTGCGGTCGACTGGAGCCGCGTCGTCTTCTGGTTCGGCGACGAGCGCTGCGTCCCGCCGAACGACAAGGATTCGAACTACCGGATGAACCGCGAGACGCTGCTCGACCCGCTCGGCGTCGCGTCCTCGCACGTCCATCGCATACGCGGCGAGGACGATCCGAGCGCCGCCGCCGCGGACTACGATGCCGTGATGAAGCGCGAGCTCGGCGAGCATCCGCGGCTCGATCTCGTCCAGCTCGGGATGGGACCTGAAGGCCATACCGCTTCGCTCTTTCCGGGCACGACCAAGGGGATCGACAAGGACAAGGACTGCATCGCGCACTACGTGCCGCAGCTCGACAAATGGCGGATCACGCTGACACCGCGCGCGATCAATGCGGCGAGGAACGTCGCGATCACCGCCGGCGGCAAAGAGAAAGCCGACGCGCTCCACGCGGTGCTCGAAGGCCCGCGTGAACCCGACGTCTATCCCGCCCAGCTCGTCAAACCGCACCACGGCGAGCTCCGCTGGTTCGTGGACGAAGCGGCGGCCGCGAAGCTGTAGCGCGTCGACTCGTGGGCGGCAAGATCACGGTCAAACGCCTTCAGGAACGGCTCGCGCGGCCTGCAACGCTGATCGAGATCCTGAAGGATCCGCCATCGCCGAATCCGCCGGTATCGTGGTTCGGGCGCGTGATCCTGCGCCTGCCCCACGAATCGTAGCCCGTCGACGCCGACGGTCCGATGCTGCCGATCGTGCAGCTCGACCTGCGCGAAGCGCCGTACGTTCCGCCGTCGCTGCGCGACCTCGAGCTCGTTGCCGTGTTCTTCGGCCGCGGCGACCTGCCGAGTGAAACGGAGAACGGAAACGGTTGGCTCGTGCGCGCGTATGCGGACGCCGGCGCGCTCTGCGCGCTCGACGCTCCCGAGCAGGTCCATCACGCCGTGTCGGAGTGGACTGGGAGCGGACAACCGATTCGGCCGCGGCCGATCGCTTGTCGCGTCTTGGAGCGCGATTTTCCGGATTGGGACGATGTCGCGTTCGAGGTCCCGGACGAGTTCTCGGATGCTTGGGAAGATGATTTCGGCGCCGCGAACGGCTGCAAGCTCGGCGGTTGGCCGAGTCTCATCCAGTCGACGATCTTCTGGGCACCGAACAACGAGCACTCGGCGAATCCGGAGTTCGTCCTTCAGATCGAAAGCATCCCCAAGGCGAACCGTCACCTCACCCATCGGCGTCGCACCGGCGGCGACCGCGCGAGCGAAGACGGCGTCGACGTCGGGAACGTACATGGCGAGGTGCAGTGGCGTGCCGCCCAGGGTCTTCGGTCCGAGCGCATTCATCGCCGGATTCTCGCCGCAGATCATGATCAGCGAATCGCCGATCGCCATCTCGGCGTGCATCACGCGACCTTCGCCGTCGAGGTGCCGCATCGTCTCGCGGCCGCCGAACGCTTCGGCAAAGAACGCCAGCGCGGCGGCACCATCGTCGACGATCAGGTAGGGGTTGAGGCTGTGATATCCGCCCGGGACGCCGGGCTGGGAATCGTTCATCGTCATGCTGCTCCTGCGGCTGCGGGTTCTTCTTCGTCGCGGTGTTCGCGGAGGACGGGGAGGACGGCGGCGCAGAGGATCACGGCGCCGAGAAACCAGGCCGCGCCCGGCACGCCGCGCGCGACGCCGATCGCGAACGCCGTCGTATAGATTAGCGGGCCGAACAACGCTCCGTCACGATTGACGCCCTTCGACAAGCTCAGGATGACAACGGCGGGACGCGACTACAGCGGGCGGCGCGTCACCGGTGGTGCTGTTGCCGTTGAAGCGGGTGGGAGGACGCTCTGCGTCGGTGAGGCTGCGCTCAGCGCCGTGCCGCCGAGGGCGGTCGCATCGATTCCGTTCTGGGCGAAGATCCCCCCGCTGACGCGGTTCAGCTCGACGATCGCCTTGTCGAGATCGGTCTGCGCCTGCAATTCGCGGCCCTGCTGGTTCGCAACGTCGAGTTGGCGCTGCAGGATGAGGAACGTCGTCGACGTTCCGGCTTGGAAGCGGCGCTGCTCGCCGAGCAGGACACGCTCCGCCGCCGCGCGCGCGGCGCTCGCCGCGACGAGCCGGTACTGTGCGGAGCGCAGGCCTTGTATCGCGTTCACCGACTCTGAGCGGATGCGCTGCAGAACGGCCGTCTCTTGCAGCGCGACTTGCCGCGCACGCTCCTCGGCGATCGCGTAGTCTGCTTTCGCGGTGCGGTTACCGATCGGGATCTGCAGCGTCACCTGCGCGCTGTA
Organism: uncultured candidate division WPS-2 bacterium; assembly: GCA_937910425.1. Classification (GTDB taxonomy): domain Bacteria; phylum Vulcanimicrobiota; class Vulcanimicrobiia; order Vulcanimicrobiales; family Vulcanimicrobiaceae; genus Vulcanimicrobium. The sequence goes on along the minus strand of CALEOJ010000305.1, from coordinate 2,730 downwards.
GGTCGGGAAGCGGTTGTCGAGCGTGTTCTGGAAGGACTGGCCCAGCCGGCCCGTCTGGTACGTCGGGAGCGTCCCGAAGCCGCCGGTTATCGGCGGGATCGGCGGCGAGCCCGCGTTCTGCGCATTCGAGCGGGCGATCAGCGCGTTGATCGCGGCGATCTGCGCGCCGAACAGGCCGAAGATGGGATTCGTCGCCGGGTCGACGGGCTGGCCGGCGAACCCGTTCGACGTGTAGTTCAGGCCGAGGTCGATCTGCGGGCGCAGCTCATCGCGCGCGAAGGCGAGGTTGCTGTTCGCATTGTCGCGCTGGGACCGTAGCTGCGCGATCTCGGGACGGTTCGCGATCGCCGAGGCGATCAGCGCGTCCAAGGCGGGCTCTTGTGGAACCTGCACGATCGCGGTCGTGGGGACCAGGTTCGCAAACCACACTGGGTCGGCCGGATTCGCCAGCAGCAGTGATTTGATCTGCGTCTGGAGACGCTGCACGTTCTGCAGCGCCGAGAACACGTTGTCCTGGAACACGTTCACCTGCGTGTTCGCCTCGACGATGTCGGTCTGCGCGACCGCGCCGTGTGCGGCGAGGCGACTGTTCGAAGCGGCCTGCGCCTGCGCGTTCCGCAGGCCTTCTTCTTGGATCGCGACGTTGCGCCAGGCGGCGACCAGGTCGTAGTATGCGTTCGAGACCTGCACGACGGTATTCGACGCCTGCATCAGCGCGATGTCGTTCTGGATCGACGCATTCGCGCGCGCCAGTTGCAGCTGCAGGCGGTTCTGGTCGATCGCGCGCCCGCGCCCGAGCGGCTGCGTGATGCTCAGTTGGAGCGCGGTTTCGTAGAACGGGTCGTAGCTGTTGATCGTCGAGTTCGAGGTGATTCGCGTCCCCACGACGCCCGCCCGATAGGTGCCGCCCTGCTGCGTGGCCCCCTGGAACGCGGCGGTGACGCCGGCGGTGTCCTGCGTGACCGGCCCGCCGCCGGGTCCCGACGAGAACGAGCTCACCGACGCCGAGACGCTATGCGAATACTGCGGTACCAGCTGAAAGCGCACGTCGTATGCACCCTCCGCGGCGATAATCTGATAGTTCGCGATCCGGCGGTTCGACTGCGCGAGGGCGAGATCGGTGTTCCGCTGGAGCGCCATCGCGATCGCATCCTGCAGCGCCAGCCCGACGAACGGCTGTTGCTGCACGCCGACTAGCTCGCCGTTCGGTACGGCGCTCAGCGGCGCGCTGAATCCGGGCGCGACGTTCGGCACCGGCGGCAACACGACAGGCACCGGTGGCGGCGGGAGTCCCCCGCCTTGCATCGGCTGCGGTGACGACTGCGCGGACTGCGGCGCGGGCGATGGCGGGGTGGTCTGCGCCGCGGCGGCGCCTGCCGAAAGCACCTGTCCGGTGACGATGCACGCGCTCAGCGCGAGCGCAAGCGAGGGTCGCGAGATCATCTGCCTACTTGCCAACGTTGATCGCGGTCTCGACCGACATGCCGACCCGCAGCGGATAGCCCTGCGGCGGATCGTCGACCACGATGCGCACCGGCAGCCGCTGCGTGACCTTCACGAAGTTCCCGGTCGCGTTTTGCGCCGGCACCAAGCTGAACGTATTCTGCGAGGCCGGCGCGATCGCGGCGACGTGGCCGTGGAAGTCGACGCCCTTGTAGGCGTCGACCTTGAGGTCGACCGGCTGTCCGACCCTGACCTTGCCGAGCTGCGTCTCTTTGTAGTTCGCGGTGATGTAGATCCCGCGCGACGGCACGAGCGTCATCAACGATTGCCCGGGCGAGACCGCTGCACCGATCGCGATGTTCTTCGCGCCGACGAAGCCGTCGATCGGCGAACGGAGCACCGTGTTGTCGAGACGGTTCTGGGCGGCCTTGACTTGCGCTTGCAGCGAACCCGCTTGGGCGAAGGCAGCATCGGCCTGCGCCTGCGTCGTCGAGACGCGGTACGGATTGTCGCTCTCGGTCAGCCGCCCTTGTGCGGTTTCCAGCTGCCCTTGCTGCGCGCCGATCCCGGCCGCTGCGGCGTTCGCGGTCGAAATGGATGCGGTGTAGCGCGCCTGCGCCTGCGCGACACCGGTCTGGGCGGCGGCGACGTTGTCGAGTGCGGCCTGATACTGCGATTGCGCCTGTGCCTGCGCGGCGCGCTCCGCGTCGAGCTGCTGCGAGGCGATGTCGCCGGTGCGAACGAGCGCGATAGAGCGAGCCAGGTCGAGGTTCGCGCGCTGCAGTGCGGCGCGTGCGGCCGGTACTTGCGACTGTGCGACGCGAAGCTGCGCCTGCGCTTGTCCGATCGACGAGCGCGCGGCGTCGGCTAGCTGCTGCGCCGACTGTGCCTGCGCCGCGGCGTTTTGGATCGAGCTGCGGGCTGACGCAACGCTGCCTGCACCCTGCGTCGCCTGCGCGGCGACTTGAGCGGCGGTCAGCGCAACGTTCTCCTGCGCCGCTCGCGCGCTGGCGCGCTGTGCCTGCAGGCCGGCTTGTGCCTGCTGCACTGCGGTGCGCTCATCGGTGTCGTCAAGGCGAACGACGATCTGCCCCTTGCTCACCGGCTGGTTGGTGTCGACCAGGATCTGCGCAACGCGCTCCTCGATCTTGCTCGAGATCGTCACCGTGTCGGCGTCGACGCGTGCGTCGTCGGTCGTCTGATGCGTCGAGGCGTAGGCGAGGTAGCGGACCCCCCAAATGAGCGCCGCGATCACCACGATCGCGCCGATCACCAGCACCAGCACCT
>CALEOJ010000304.1 GCA_937910425.1 uncultured candidate division WPS-2 bacterium | reverse complement strand
GGTGTCCGGGCGCGGCTCGCGCCAGCGTAGTGCGACCCGCTCGGGGCGCTCGGGCGCGATGCGCGCGACGTACAGTTCCGGCGTGATCAGCTCGTCCTCGAGGACGCGGCGTGCACGCTCGAAGAGCCGGCGCGCGGCGGGGGCGTCGCGGCCGCCGGGAGCGCCGGCGATGATCCGGTCCTCACCGAACACGATCGCGCGCTCGGCGTTGGCGAGCGTGCCGGCCACCGAGAGAATCGCGCGCAGCCGGAGCTCGGGCTCGGCGATGAAATCGAATGCGCGCGTCCACGCACGAGCGAGATCGCGCGTCGGAAAAGCTTCGCGGTCGCTCCGTATGACGGGTAGCCGATATTGTCGCACGGGTCGCACCTCAGCGTAGCGCACGGTCCGCGGCGGCGTCCACCCTCCTGTCGGGGAGGTTTTGGGGCGGGACCGCGCCATCGACGCGTAGCACTAGTCGTGCTCGTATGGACAAAGTCGTCGCTTCGTGCGCCGCAGCGGTCAAAGACGTCCCCAGCGGCGCATCACTGGCCGTCGGCGGGTTCGGTCTGAACGGAGTACCGCACAACTTGATCGAGGCGCTCCTCGAGCAAGGTGCCACCGACTTGGTCACGGTGTCGAACAACTGCGGTGTCGACGGCTGGGGTTTGGGAGAACTGCTCGACGCGAAGCGCATCCGCCGCACGACCGGCTCGTACGTCGGGGAGAACAAGGAGTTCGAGCGCCAGTACTTGAGCGGCGAACTCGAAGTCGAGCTGGTTCCGCAGGGGACGCTGGCCGAGCGGCTGCGCGCCGGAGGTTGCGGGATCCCGGCGTTCTACACGCCGGCTGGGGTCGGGACGCTGGTCGCCGACGGCGGGCTGCCGTGGCGCTACGCTGCCGACGGATCGGTCGCGATCGCGTCGCCGAAGAAAGAGACACGTACGTTCGGCGGTCGCGATTACGTGCTCGAAGAAGGGATCGTCTGCGACTTCGCGCTCGTCCGCGCCAGCATCGGCGATCGCCACGGCAACCTGATCTTCCACAAGGCGACGCGCAACTTCAACCCGCTGTGCGGGATGGCGGGGAAGATCACGATCGCTGAAGTCGAGACGCTGGTCGAGCCGGGCGAGATCGATCCCGAGCAGGTGCATCTGCCCGGGATCTACGTGCAGCGCGTCGTCGAGGTCGGCACGGCCGGAAAACGCATCGAGCGCGTCACCACGCGCAAGCGAGGAGCATAACCGATGGCGCTCACGCGAACGCAGCTCGCCGCGCGCGTCGCGCAGGAGCTGCACGACGGACAGTACGTGAACCTCGGCATCGGACTGCCGACGCTGATCCCGAACTACGTGCCGCCGAACGTCACCGTAGTGCTGCAGAGCGAGAACGGGATCCTCGGCTTCGGACCCTATCCGTACGAAGGCGAAGAGGATCCCGATCTGATCAACGCCGGCAAGGAGACCGTCACCCTCCTCCCCGGCGCGTCGTTCTTCGACTCGTCGGCGTCGTTCGGGATGATCCGCGGCGGTCACGTCGACGTCGCGGTGCTCGGAGCGATGCAGGTCGCGCAGAACGGCGATCTCGCGAACTGGGTGATCCCCGGCAAGATGGTCAAGGGGATGGGCGGGGCGATGGATCTCGTGCACGGCGCGAAGCACGTCATCGTGATGATGGAGCACGTCGCGAAAGGGAACGCGCACAAGATCCTCGCCGAGTGCACGCTTCCGCTGACCGGAAAGCGCGTCGTGCAGCAGATCATCACCGATCTCGCCGTGATCGACGTGACGCCGGAGGGTCTGGTGCTGCGCGAGGTCGCGCCGGGCGTCAGCGTCGACGACGTACGCGCGGCGACCGGCGCGCCGCTGCACGTCCCGCAAGAACCCAAGACGATGGAGCTCCCGGCCGGAGTCTAGCTGCCGGGAGCCGGCGATGCAGTCTTGTCGCGAACGATCCAGTCTCTCCAGACACCTGGACGTCCGTTCGGCCGCGTCTCGTCGGTCCAGCCCTTCGGCGCCACGAAATTCAGCCGCATCGCACCGGACGCCGGCGTGGGGTCGTCGGCGCTCGACACGAGCGGGAGCACGGCGCACCCGCCGGCGAACGCGAGGGCGGCAAACCCACGAAAGGAACCCGGCATGGGCGGGGCTATCGGCCGGGCACGTGGCGTCACCTGCCGGGGTCGCACGTCGTTCCGTCGAACCATGCAGCGTTATGTCGATCGCACCGGTACGCCCCGATACCTCCGACGAGGAGGCGATGATCCTCGACGTCGTCCGGCAGCTCGTCCGGGAGCGCGTCGAGCCGCGCGCCGCCGAGATCGATGCCACGGCCGAGTTCCCGTGGGACATCAAGCAGCTCTTCGCCGAGAACGATCTGCTCGGCATCCCGTTTCCGGCCGAGTACGGCGGGCTCGGCGGCTCGTTCGTCACCTACGTCAAGGTCGTCGAGGAAGTCTCGAAGGCGTGCGCGTCCTCGGCGCTGATCATCGCCGTGCAGGAACTGGGCGCGCTCCCGATCCTGATCGGCGGCACCGACGAGCAGAAGCGGCGCTGGATCCCCGACCTCGCGTCGGGTGCGAAGATCGCCGCGTACGCGCTGACCGAGCCAGGCTCGGGCTCCGACGCGGCCGGCTCGATGCGCACCAAGGCGCGCCGCGACGGCGACGACTACGTGCTCGACGGCTCGAAGATCTGGATCACCAACGGCAGCGTCGCCGACGTCGTCACCGTCTTCGCGGTGACCGATCCGAAGAAGGGCCCCAACGGGATCGGCGCGTTCGTCGTCGAGAAGGGCACACCGGGCTTCACGGTCGGCAAGCTCGAGAAAAAGATGGGGATTCGCGGTTCGCCGACCGTCGAGCTGGCGTTCGAGAACTGCCGCGTCCCGGCCGCGAACATGCTCGGCGGAGAGGGCGAGGGCTTCAAGATCGCGATGAAGGTGCTCGACAAGTCGCGTCCGGGGATCGCCGCGCAGGCGCTCGGGATCGCGCAGGGTGCGCTCGACTACGCGACCGAGTACACGATGCAGCGTGTCGCGTTCGGCAAACCGATCTCACAGCAGCAAGGCCTGCAGTTCATGCTGGCCGACATGAAGACCGAGGTCGAGGCTGCGCGTCTCCTGCTGTACGAAGCGGCGCGCAAGTGCGACGAGAACGCGCCCGACGTCACCACGTGGGCTGCGATGGCGAAGCTGAAGTGCGGCGACGTCGCGATGAGCGTCACGACCGACGCCGTCCAACTGCTCGGCGGTTACGGCTACTCGACCGAATATCCGGTCGAGCGGATGATGCGCGACGCGAAGATCACGCAGATCTACGAGGGGACGCAGCAGATCCAGCGGATCGTGATCGCCCGCTCGATGGTCGGCAAGTGGAGCCCGCCGAAATCCTGAGCCCGACCGTGGGGAGTCGACCGGCACCGTGATCTCGGAGCCGGCGAGCCTTCCGAGCGTCTCTCTCAGCCGGTCGCAGACGATCCGGCTGGTCGTCGTCGGAATCCTCGTCGTCCTCGCGCTCGCCCCGGTCGTCCCGGACTTCGCCCGCTTCGTGTATCCGCTCAACGTCTTCGGCTACCAGACCGACGGTGACGGCGTGGTCACCACCGTCGCGCGGCGGTCGCCCAGTCCGCCGAACGCGATGGCACGAGCCGCCGCGAAGATCGTCGCGATCGTTCAAGGCCGGCCTGGCGCCGCACCGCTCGCGACACCGCCGCCCGAGCCGGACGCGGTCCTGCGGGGCGACCGCGTGCGCATCGATCGCGTCAAGCCGTTCGACCGAAAGCCGGGGCTCGCCGGGCGCGGCTACACCTACGACAACCCGCAGCGGTACCTACCGATCGAGCGGAACGGCGCGGAGCGCGTCCTGCACCTCGTCGCACGCACGGAGCCGGCGCCGCTGCGACCCGTCGACATGCTGCGGATCGTGCTCTGCATCGTTGCGGTCGCGCTCGGCGCGATGCTGTTCCTGGTGAAACCGAGCATTGCGACGGCGGCGTTCTTCGTCTTCTGCCTCGCCGCCGTCGAGGCGCCGTCGACCTTCCTGGACCCAATGATCCCGATGCCGTGGCGCCCGATACCGGCGTGGATCCACGACACCATGCGCGGCGCCGTGCGTCCGGCGCTCCTGCTCTTCGCGCTGTGCCTGATCGACGGAGACGCCGACGCGCCGCGCGAGCGGGTGTTCACGTGGCTCGTGGCGGCGCTCGCGCTCGCGCTCGGCACCCTCAATGCCTACGCGCAGTGGTCGCTGAACTATGCCGCGATCCCGGCGCAAGAGCTCGACAGCGCGCTCAAGATCGCGTCGACCTACGTGCTCAACGCGCTCATCGTGATCGCGCTGCTGGTCGCCTTCGTTCGGGCGCCGGGCAACGACCGGCACCGCATCAGCTGGATCGCGGTAGCGTTCGTCTTCGCGGGAATCGCGCGATTCGCGTCGGACACGTGGTATCCGGGCCACGTCAACGGCTGGCAGAACGGCCTGCTCGTCTCGGCGTCGATCGTGCCGATCGCGACGATCTGGATCGCCGTGGTCCGGCACCAGTTCTTCAACGTCGACTTCGTCGTCAGCCGCGCCGTCGTCTATGTCTCGCTCACCGCGGCGGTGATCGGGACGATCACCGTGTGTGAAGAGATCGGTACCTACGTGTTCTACCAGAACACCGATCTCGCGTACGGGGTGCTGATCGGCGTCTCGCTGCTGGTCGGCGCGTTCACCGGAAAGCTCGTCGCCGTGCTCGACCATTTCGTCGACCGGTTCATCTTCCGCGACCGCCGCCAGCAGCGACAAGCGCTGGAGTTCATCGCGGGGTACATCCTGGATGCGGAGACCGTCGAAGACGTCTACCGCGCGCTGCTCCAAGACGCCCCGCACGCGCTGCAGCTCTCGTTCGGCGGAATCCTCGGCCGGCAGCCCGACGGCGGTTATCGGCTCGCGCAGAGCTACGACTGGCCGGACGACTTGACGATCCAGCTTGGGCCGAGCGACGAGCTGACGCGCGCGATCACGCGCACCCGCGGCGCGCTGACGTTCACCGGGAAGGACACCCGGCTCATCCAGCATTCGTTCCCGAACGAGCGGCTCACGTTCGCCGCGCCGCTCTTCTTCGACCGGACCGTCAGCGGGATCGTCGTCTACGGCCACAACGTCAGCGGGCTCGATCTCGATCCCGACGAGCGCGAACACCTGGTCCGCGTTGTGGCGCATGCGTCGATTGCGCTGAACACGATCGAGCTCAACCGCTACCGCAACGCTGCCGGCCCAGCCTCGCTGCCGATGCCCGCGACGTAGCCTTTTTCGTCGTGAGCGTGGTCAGGCCGCATCGTGCTGCCTGCCCCGAGCGGTGCCCGGTGCTCTCCTGGGCGGCGACTCCGCCCGCAGGAGGATGACTTGAGCTGCATTAACGTCCGCGTCGGCCGCGCGGCCGCAGCGAACGCAGGCAAAGCGTCGTCCCTCCCGGTTTTCCTTGCAGACGCGTCCACACGCGGCACACGTCTGCGAACTGTATCTGGCATCGACCTCGATCACCGTGCGAGCAGCGTGTTCGGCTTTCTCGCGAATCAAGCTTGCCAGTATCCCGAACCCGGCGTCCAAGAGCGCCCGATTCAAGCCCGCTTTGGCCCGCACCCCAACGCCGGGCACCTCCGGCGTTCCTTTGGCGCTTCGCGTCATCGAACGCAGCCGCAGCGCCTCCAGGGCGATGCGATCGAACCGCCGCACGATCGTCCGGCTGACCTTGTGCAGCCAGTCGCGCCGTGCATTCGCTTCGCGCTCTTTGGCTCGAGCGAGTCGGCGCACCGCAGCGATGCGGGCAGGGTCTTTCGTGTTGAGGGGTCTGCCGATCGCGTCCTTCACCGTGACGGCGTCGAGCGCGCGTTGGTGTCGTTCGACCATGGCTCGGCGGCGCGAACCAGGCCGCAGGTTCTCGATCATCGTGCCGTCGGAGAGCGCGGCCAGCACCCGGATGCCGCGGTCGATGCCGACGCTGCACCCGGTCACCGGCACGGGCGACGTCAGGCGGTGCGCTTCGAAGACCGCGTACCAGCGGCCGTTTTTGGTCACGAGAAAGGCACGCCCGAACTCCGGTACGGCCCGGCCCTTGCGAAGCCGCACGCTGCCGACACCCGGCACTCGCACTCGCCCTTGCACTGTGTCGAGGCGCAGCGCGCGGTCGCCGTGCGGAAACTCGAGCTGGTTCCAGCGGGCAGCCGGCTTGAAGCGCGGATACCCTGGCGCCTCACCGCGTTTTACGCGCCCGAAGAATGCGGCAAAGGCCAGATCCAACCGGTGCAGCACCGCATCCTCGCACTCGCGATAGACGGCGGCGAACCGCGGCTCGGCATCGCGCAGTTCGGTGAGCTGCACATACTGATCACGACTCGGCAACGAGACGCGGCGCGTCGTCCAGGCGTCGCGACGTTGCTGAAGGAGCGCGTTGTAGAGCTCGCGGGTGACGCGCAGCATCGTAACCAGCGCGCGCTCTTGCGAGCAGGTCGGATAGAGCCGGACTTTGTGCAGCCACCGGAGCTGGCCATCGAAACGCGATGCCACCAGGTCATCCTCGCACGACGCTGTGCCAGCGTCATGGCACCGGGCACCGACGTTCACCACACTTCATGGACGGCCCCGACGAGCCATGCGCTGCGTTACACTCCGCGACTGCTCGACCCCGCGCCTGATCGTCGAATTGCACGTGGGCCCGCCGTCGAGGAATCGCCGCCATCCTGGCGCCTTGAGCTACCACTCATCGCGGTATCAGTGGCCCTAGTGGCCAACGCCTGAATACCGGTTGAGCCCGAAGCGCCAGAAGACGTACGCCATCGCGACAAAGCCGAGACCGATCGCCGGCGTCAGCAGGCCGACCCCGGCCGGCAGCATCGAGCTCTCGTGCGCCTTGTGCAGGAAGAACCGGGCCGGAAAGTAGTTCATGAAGGCGAACGGGACGACGAAGGTAAGCAGCAGCCGCACACCGCGCGAGTAGATGCTGATCGGGTAGCGGGTGAACTCCTGCTCCAGCTGGACCACGATCCAGCGCAGCGCGTCGACCCGCACGAACCAGAACGCGACCGTCGAGATGAAGAGGTTGAAGGCCAGGTCGATCAGCGCCCCGCCGGCGACGATCAGCGGAACGAAGATCAGGAACGTCGCGTCGACCTGGACGCCGCTATACCAGGTCGCGGCGGTGAACGTGATCAGCGCTAGGATGAGCTCGTCGGGGAAGACCTGGCCGGGCGTCGCGATGACCTGGAACAGCGTGTCGAGCGGGCGCACGAGGATCCGGTCGAACTCGCCGTCGCGGATGTGGTCAGGGACGTCCCCGACGGTCGAAAAGAACGTGTTGTGCAGCGCGTGCGCGAGCATCCACAGGCCGTACAGGAACGCCATGTCGCGGAACGTCCAGCCGTTCATCGAGGGAAAGCGGTTCAGCACGATCCACAGCGCGAGGACCGCCGAGCCGTGGTAAATGAACGTGAAGGCGAACCAGATCAGGAAGTTCTCGCGATACTCGAGCGTGGTGAGGATGTTGATGCGCCAGTACTGCTTGTAGACGCCCAGCATCACGCGCAGGTGGTTCATCAACCGCCCTGCACGATCACGCGCTTAGCGCCCGCGCGCCACATCACCGTCGCGACGAAGCCGAGCACGACGACCCAGAACGCCTGCAGCCCCAGTGCCGCCGCGTAACGCTCGGGCTTGATGACGCCAATGTAGATCAGCAGCGGTGTCGAGAACATCGCCGCGAACGGCAGCGCGAACGCGACCTTCTGCAGAAACGCCGGAAAGATCACCAGCGGAATGATCTCGCCGCCGAACAGGTCGGTCACCCAGGTGACGATCAGCTGGACCGCGTGGATCTCGAGCGTCCAGAACGCGACGCAGTTCAGGATGAAGTTGATGCAGAAGCCGACCAGATAGCCGAGGAAGAAGCTCACGAAGAAGGTGCCGAGCACGAGCGGTCCCGGCACGTCGATGTGCACGATCAGCAGCGCGAGCAGGAGCGACGGGACGATCAGCACCGCGTGAAAGATCACCTCGCCGCTGCCGTCGGCGAAGAAGTAGAGCGGGACGACGATCGGCTTCATGAAGTCGGTCGCGATGTCGCCGGAGTGCAGCCTGTCGTGGAGCATCCGAGTCTGGTCGATGTCCATCACCAGACCCATCAGCAGCGCGACGGTCGAGTACGTAATGATCGCGTGCAGCGGCAAATCGCTGGGCGCCGTGTTGCGCGCGTAGAGCGCGACCCAGACCATCCGCAGCAAGTAGACGCGCACGAGCACCGACGCGATGCTGGTGAAGACGTCGAACCGGTAGGTCGCCTCGCGCGCCATCGCCTTCTGCGCGAATTGCACGTACGGCTCCAGCCGAAACCGCGGCGTCGCCACGATCACGAAGGTGCTCCGATCGTGCCTTCGTGGTACCCCTCGAGGTAGATGCGGCGCACGATCGAGTCGATGTCGGGCTCGATGATCGAGACGTCGGTGATCTTGTAGCGTTCGGTGACCCGGCGGATCAAGGCCTCGGCGGTCAGTTCGCGGCGGTTGAAGCGCAACCGCACCAGGTTGAGCTCGCGGCTCACGACCTCGGTCCCGGCAACGACGACATCGGGATAGGACTCCGCCAAGTTCACCACCAGGGTGCGGTGCGTCCCGTACTCTTCGCGCAGCCGCTCGAGCGAGCCGTCGTAGATCACCTTCCCTTCGTCGATCAGGATGATCCGGCGCGAGAGCCGTTCGACGTCGGCGAGGTCGTGGGTGGTCAGGATCACCGTCGTGCCGCGGTCGCGGTTGACCGTCCCGATGAACTCGCGGATCGCTTCCTTCGCGACGACGTCGAGTCCGATCGTCGGCTCGTCGAGGAACACGATCTTCGGATCGTGGAGCATCGCGGCCGCGAAATCGCCGCGCATCCGCTCGCCGAGCGAGAGCTGGCGAACCGGCGTCGCGAGGAAGCGGTCCAGATCGAGGATCGCCCCGAAGTGACGCATGTTCTCGAGGTAGCGCGCCCGTGGGATGTCGTAGATCGAGCGCAGCAGCTCGAACGACTCGCGCAGCGGAAGGTCCCAGTAGAGCTGGCTCCGCTGGCCGAAGACGACGCCGATGTTCGCCGCGTTCGCCATGCGGTGCTCGTGCGGCACGATCCCTGCGACGCGCAGCTTCCCGCCGGTCGGGACGAGGATCCCGGTCAGCATCTTGATCGTGGTCGACTTCCCGGCACCGTTGGGGCCGATGTAGCCGACGAGCTCGCCGGGCTCGAGCGAGAAGCTGACGTCGTCGACCGCGACCTTGTCCACGAAGGTGCGGGAGAACAGCGCTCCGACTGCGCCCCAGATCCCAGACCCGCGTTCGAGGGACCGGAATACCTTGCGCAGCCCTACCGCCTCGATCATCGCCATGCTCGGCGTGCCCTTTCCCACGCGGACCGTACGCCGCCTTTACGTTGCCTGAGAGGGACGTACCCCGGACGAGGGGAACTCGCGGCCTACCAACAACCGTTGGTCCCAACAGATGCGGAGCGTTTCGCTTCGAATCGAGTCTGACTAGGCGAGGGGGTGAGATACGAACATGGCCGCTAAGAAGAAAGCCCCGAAGAAGAAGCCCAGCAAGAAGGGCAAGAAGAAGTAAACCTGTCCCAGACAGAGATAGAGATAGATCAGGTTTTTCTCAGCCATCATTGCATATTCGAATCGAGGCGCGGCCGGCAACGACCGCGCTTTTTTCTATCCTGGTGCGGCCCGAGAGGGACGTACCCCGGGCGAGGGGAACTCGCCGCGTACCAACATGCGTTGGTCCCCACAGACGCGGTGCCTTTTTTGGCCCGAGTCGAGTCTGACTACGAGAGGGGGTGAGACACGAACATGGCCGCTAAGAAGAAGAAAGCCCCGAAGAAGAAGCCCGGTAAGAAGGGAGGCAAGAAGTAAGCCCCTTCCCCAATCGAGATAGATCAGTTTCTCTCAGTCATCATCCATATCGAAGAAGGGCGCGGCCGGCAACGACCGCGCTTTTTCTGTCATCCTGAGCTTGTCGAAGGGCCCGGCGCGGTGTTCGCGGCCGCGTATTGCGCGAGCCGCCCGAGGTTCGCCGCCATCCCGCCGGCGATGCGCTCCGCGGCGCGGCGCAGGATCAGTCCGGCCAGCGGACCGCCGGTCCCGATGCGCTGCACGATCGCCGTCCCGCTCGCCTGCGGCGCGAGCTCCCAGCGGAAGCGCAGCGCGGCAACCGGACCGAATGTGACGACCAGGGCCAGCATCCGCTCCGGCACGACCGCCTCGATGCGGAACGCCGTCTGCGGGGCCCCTTTGGGCTTCATCGTCAGCAGGGTCCCGGGCGCAAGCGGCCCCTCGAGGGTCATCCACTCGACGCCCTCGTTCCACTGCGACCACCGCCGGCCGTCGAGCAAGACCTCCCACACGCGTTCCGGCGGCGCGCTCGAGCTCGCTCCGGCAGTCCGTTCCCAGCTCATCGCGAAGTGCTCTTCCATGGACGAGCCGGAGAACCCGATCGTCGCGATGGCGACGAAGCTCCGCGCGCGCCGCGATCTGGGCGCCGCGATCGACTCGGCGACCGCCGGCGCTGCGAGCCCCCGGGGCGACGACGCCGAAAGCCGCTTCGCAGCCCTCACCGAGGTCCTGACGACCGGCACCAAGCGGCTGAACTCGATCCTCGGGAAGCGGACCGGCGTTACCCTCGTCCGGCTGGAGGCCCCCCCGCGGCTGCGGCTGCGCTTCCGCGACAAGCGGATCGCGCTCGATCTCGACGCCGCGCGGCAGCTGGTGATCGTGACCGGCTGCGGCCTGGAAGGCGAGTATCAGTTCCTGGACGCGGACGTCCCGGCGCTGATGAACCTCTCCAAGTTCTCGACCGACGCCGGCTACCGCGACGCGCTCACCGGCTCCGATCTCCTCAAGACGATCTCGGCCGACGCCGAGCTCCCCCGCCCACCCCACTTGGACGGCCAGGGCCCGCTGAGTTTTTGAGCGCGAGATAGCGCGCCACGATCTTGCGTGACGGGCACATCGTCACCGGGCAGCGGCCGCATTGTGGGGTCGGCGCTTTGCAGATCTCGCGGCCGTGGAGGATCAGCCAGTGGTGCGCGTGGCGCCACTTCTCGCGCGGGACCAGCTTCGTGACGTCTTCCTCGACGCCACGCGGTGTCGTCGCGAGGGTCAGTCCGAGCCGGCGCGAGACCCGGAAGACGTGGGTGTCGACGGCGAACGCCGCCTCTTCGAAGGCGACCGACATCACGACGTTGGCGGTCTTCCGCCCGACGCCGGGGAGCGCTTCGAGCGACTCGCGGTCGGCGGGCACCGCGCCGCCGTGCTCGGCGACGAGCGCGCGCGCCGCGGCGATGATGTTCTTGGCCTTCATCCGGAAGAAGCCGCACGACTTGACGATCTTCTCGACGTCGTCCTGATCGGCGCGCGCGAGCGCTTCGGCGTCCGGATATCTCGCGAACAGGCGCGGCGTGGTGAGGTTGACCCGCGCGTCGGTACACTGCGCGCTGAGGATCACCGCGATCAGGAGCTCGAACGGCGTGCGGTACTCGAGCGCGGTGACCGCGTGCGGGTAGGTCCGCTCCAGGATCGCGAGCTCCTCGGCCGCGACCGCGCGCGAGACCTTCCGCTTCGGAAACGGGATAGGCACGAGCGGAACCTTCTACCGCCGAAACCGAATCCTATTCCACGATGCCGTTCCTCAAGCAAAAAGATCCGACCGTACCGCCCGGCCAAACCGTCACCACGGGCTTCCCGGTCCTGCACGTCGGCGACATCCCGCCGACCGACGCCAAGACATGGCGGCTGCGCGTCTCCGGTCAGGTCGAGCACCCCTTCGAGCTCTCGTACGACGAGCTGCGCGCGATGCCGGCGAGCGAGTTCCGGGGCGACATCCACTGCGTCACGCGCTGGACGAAGCAGAACACCTCCTGGATCGGCGTGAGGTTCTCGGCGATCGTCGCGCGCGCGAAACCGCTGGCGTCGGCGAAGTTCGTCGTGCAGCACGCGGACAACGACTACACGACGAACCTGCCGCTGGAGGTGATGCTCGGCGACGACGTGCTCGTCGCGTACGAGTTCGACGGCCGGCCCGTCGAGCCGGTCCACGGCGGCCCGGTGCGGATGCTCGTGCCGAAGAAGTACTTCTGGAAGAGCGCCAAGTGGCTGCACGGTCTCGAGTTCCGCGACACGGACCAGAAAGGCTTCTGGGAGGTACGCGGCTACAACAACGACGCCGACCCTTGGAAAGAAGAGCGTTACGCCGATCTCCCCACCTGGTTCGCCTAGCTGAGGCGCACGCGCTCTTCGACGTGTGTCACGATGCCCTCGCGCACGAGCGCGTTGACGACGAGCGGTATCTCGTGGAGGCGGTCGGCGGGGACGATCGCGGCGAGGTCGCGTTCGAGGACGTCGAGAGCGAGCGATTCACCGGGTGATACGTCGCGCAAGCGGTCGACGATCCGCCCGCGCAGGAACCGCGTCGTGCGCTCGAACGGCAGCGCGCTCTGCTTCGGCGTGCGCGCTGCACGCGTCCGCGCGAGACGCGCCAGCTGCGCCGGATCGACCGGAGCGGCGGCGCACGCCGCGCGCAGCGGACACACCAAACACTTTGCGGCGCGCGCGGTGCAGATCGTCGCGCCGAGATCCATCATCGCCGAGTTCCAGTCGTGCGCGCCGCCGCGCGGAACCGCGGCGAGCGCCAGCGTGTCGAGCTCGCGATCGCCGGCGCGCGCCGGATGCTCGAGCCCGAACGCGACGCGGTGGATGACGCGCCGCAGGTTCACGTCGACCGCTGCGTCGTCGTGCTCGAAGGCGAACGCACGCACGGCCGCGGCGGTGTAGGCGCCGATTCCGGGCAGCGCCCGCAGCGATTCGGTGTCGTCGGGCAAGGCGCCGCCGTGGCGCGCGACGACCGCGCGTGCGAGCGCGTGCAAACGGACTGCGCGGCTGTTGTAGCCCAGACCGCGCCAAGCGCGCACCGCGTCCCCAGGCTCGGCCGCCGCCAGCGCCGCGAAGCTCGGAAAGCGCGCGAGGAACGCTTCGTAGAGCGGGATCACGCGCTCGACCTGCGTCTGCTGCAGCATGAACTCGCTGACGACGATCCGGTACGGGTCGCGGGACGCGCGCCAGGGCAGATGGCCGCGACCGTGACGTGCGTACCACGCCAGCAGTTCCGCCGACGGAAATCGTCCGGCAGGCTGGGGACGGGCGGTCAGCGTGCGGCCTCGCCGATGCGACGGATTCCGGTCTCGATCGCGTCGCGCGGCACGGGGGTCAGGGCGAGCCGGAAGTTGTGGTCGCCGCCGGTCTGCGCGAAGAACGCCTCGCCGAACAAGAACGATGCGCCGCGACGCTCGGCGTTCGCGAGCAGCGCACGTGCGTGAACCTCGCGCGGCGCGGTCGCCCACAGGTAGTAGCCGTCGCCGTTCTTGGGGACGCGCATCGTCGCCGGCCACCAGCGGTCGATCGCCGCGTGCGCGATCGCGCGCCGCTGCATCAGCTCCCGGCGCAGCGCCGAGACGTGCGCGTCGTAGCCGCGCTCGAGGTACTCGCGCACGCCTGCCTGGATGTACATCGAGGACGCCATGTCGTACGACTGTTTGCGCAGCAGCAGCCGCTCGTAGATGGTGCGCGGGGCGACCAGCCAGCCGAGGCGCAGCGACGGCGCGATCGTCTTCGAGAAGGACGAGAGGTAGATGACGTATTCCGCGTCGCGCGCGAGGAGCGGTTCGACCGGCGCCGCGGCGAGCTCGCCGTACGGATCGTCCTCGACGATCGGAACGCCGTATCGTTTCGCGAGCGTCACCAGCCGGTCGCGTCGGTCGGCGTTCATCGTGGCGCCGGTCGGATTGTGGATCGACGGCATCGTATAGATGAAGCGCGGCCGCCGGGTACGCAAGATCGCCTCGACGTGATCGACGCGCATCCCGTCCTCGTCGACTGGGACGGGGATCGCGCGCAGCCCCGCGATCCCGAAGATCTGCAGCGCGCCGGGATACGTCGGAGCCTCGACGACGATCTCGTCGCCGGGTTCCGCCAGCGACTGCGCAACGAGCGTGATCCCTTGAGTCGAGCCGGTGAGCACGAGCACGTCACGCATGTCGACCGCGCAACCGCGCCCGCGCATCCGCGTTGCGATCGCCTCTCGCAGCGGGCCATAGCCCTCGCTGTCACCGTAGGTCAGCACGAAGCGTACGTCGCCGCCGACGCGCGCGAACGAGCGCGAGAGGTCGCCGAGCGGCGACGGCTCGGCGGGCGGAACGCCCTGGACGAAGGCGATCGAGTCCCCGTGGTCGCTCGCGGCCAGCTCGCCAAGCACGGCCGGGAACTGGCCGACGCGCCACGGCGGCAAGGTGACCCACCACGGGACGGCCGCCGAGCGGTCCGGGCGCCCGCCGTCGAGCGAGGCGACGCGCGATCCCGAGCCGACCCGCTGCGAGATCAGGCCGTCCGCGGCCAAGTCGCGGTAGGCGTGGACGACGGTCGACCGGTTCACGTCGAGGCGCTCGGCGAGCGTGCGCTCCGGCGGGAGCCGCGTCTCCTCGGGGAGCGCTCCGGCCAGGATCTGCTCGCGCAGCCGTTCGTAGATCTGGCGGTAGATCGGGACGATGCTGGCGCGGTCGACGTCGAGCGAGACCTCCGACCAACCGGTGCGCATAGCCGTCCAATTTACGGCGAGACCCAGCCAATCCCCCTTGGAGCACGCGGCGGCCAAGCCAAATTGGATGGCAGCCCGTCCTGATTGGATGGCTTGGGCGGCGCGGGTGCGCGCTATGATCGTCCGGAAGCCCCGTTCGTCCGCACCGCCGCCGACCAGGAACGCCCATGATCGAGACGCCGACCCCGAGTTCCCTCGCCGCCGGCGGCGCCGCCAAGCCCGCGGTTCAGCCCGACCCGCAAGAGACGCGCGAGTGGCTCGATGCGCTCGACGGCGTGATCGACGCCGAGGGCGCCGGACGCGCCAGCGAGATCGTCCGGGCGATCGTCGAGCGCGCCGCGACGCGGGGCGTGCGCACGCCGGCCGCCCAGACGACGCCGTACGTCAACACGATCCCCGTCGAAGAGCAGGCGCACTTCCCCGGCGACCCCGAGATCGAAGAGCGGCTGCGGCACTACATTCGCTGGAACGCGATGGCGATGGTCGTCCGTGCGAACAAGGACCACAGCGATCTGGGCGGACACGTCGCCTCGTTCTCGTCCGCGGCGACACTCTACGACGTCGGATTCAACCACTTCTGGCGTGCCCCGTCCGCGACCCACGGCGGCGACCTCGTCTACATGCAAGGGCACTCCTCGCCGGGCGTCTACGCGCGCGCCTTCCTCGAAGGCCGCGTCTCGGAAGAACAGCTGACCAACTTTCGCCGCGAGGTCGACGGGAAGGGCGTTCCGTCGTACCCGCACCCGTGGCTGATGCCCGACTTCTGGCAGTTCGCGACCGTCTCGATGGGGCTCGGCCCGCTGCAGTCGGTCTATCAAGCGCGCTACATGCGCTATCTCCACGACCGCGGGCTCGCCGATACGTCGGAGCGCAAGGTGTGGAGCTTCGTTGGCGACGGCGAGATCGACGAGCCTGAATCGCTCGCCGGGCTGGCGCTCGCGGCACGCGAGAAGCTCGACAACCTGATCTTCGTCGTCAACTGCAACCTGCAGCGCCTCGACGGTCCGGTCCGCGGGAACGGCAAGATCATCCAGGAGCTCGAGGGCGTCTTCCGCGGCGCGGGCTGGAACGTCATCAAGGTGATCTGGGGTACGCGCTGGGACCCGCTCCTCGCCGCCGACCACACCGGGATGCTGGTCAAGCTGATGGGCGAGACGCTCGACGGCGACTACCAAACCTTGAAGTCGCGCGACGGGAACTACGTGCGCGAGCAGTTCTTCGGCCGCTATCCGGAGACGCGTGCGCTCGTCGAGCGCATGACCGACGACGAGGTCTGGGAGCTCAACCGCGGCGGCCACGATCCGTACAAGGTCTACGCGGCGTACAAAGCCGCGGTCGAACACCGCGGCGCGCCGACGGTGATCCTCGCCAAGACGATCAAGGGCTACGGGATGGGTTCGGCAGGTGAGGGGATGAACATCGCCCACCAGCAGAAGAAACTGATGATCGAGCAGCTGCGCGCGTTCCGCGACCGCTTCTCGATCCCGATCTCGGATCGCGATCTCGAGAACGTTCCGCTGATCAAGCCGGCCGCCGACTCGCGCGAAGCCGCGTATCTGCGTGAGCGCGTTGCGAAGCTCGGTTCGCTGCCGCAGCGGCGGCGCAACGTCGAGCAGCCGCTCGCGGTGCCGCAGCGCAGCGCGTTCTCCGCGCTGCTCGAATCGACCGGCGAGCGCGAGATCTCGACGACGATGGCGTTCGTTCGCACGCTCTCGACGATCTTGCGCGACAAGACCGTCGGGCCGCGCGTCGTCCCGATCGTCGCCGACGAGTCGCGCACCTTCGGGATGGAAGGGATGTTCCGGCAGCTCGGGATCTATTCGAACGTCGGCCAGCTCTACCGCCCGCAAGACGCGGACCAGCTGATGTGGTACCGCGAGGACAAGGCCGGGCAGATCCTCCAGGAAGGGATCACCGAGGCCGGATCGATGTGCTCGTGGATCGCCGCCGGAACGTCGTACTCGACCCACGGCGTGCAGACGCTCCCGTTCTTCATCTTCTACTCGATGTTCGGGTTCCAGCGCATCGGCGACTTCGCGTGGGCGGCCGGCGATATGCGCACGCGCGGCTTCCTGCTCGGCGGAACGTCGGGCCGCACGACGCTCAACGGCGAGGGGCTGCAGCACGAGGACGGCCACTCGCACCTCTTCGCCGCGGCGATTCCCAACTGCGTACCGTACGATCCGACCTATGCCTATGAAGTCGCAACGATCGTGCAGGACGGCGTGCGGCGGATGCTCGCCGAGCAAGAAGACGTCTACTACTACATCACGCTGCTCAACGAGAACTACCAGCATCCCGCGATCCCGCCGGGCAGCGAGGACGGCATTCTGCGCGGGATGTACCTGCTGCGCGACGGCGGGCGTGCCAAGAACGAGCAGCCGCGCGTGCAGCTGATGGGCAGCGGGTCGATCCTGCGCGAGGTGCTGGCCGCCGCCGAGCTGCTGCGCGACGACTGGGGCGTGATCGCCGACGTCTGGAGCGCGACGAGCTTCACCCTGCTGCACCGCGACGGCGAGTCCGCCGCGCGCTGGAACCTGCTGCATCCGTCCGATCCGCCCAAACGCGCGTATGTCGCCGAGCAGCTCGACGGTCACGCCGGCCCCGTCGTCGCGGCGACCGATTACGTGAAGACGTTCGCCGAACAAATCCGGCCGTTCGTCGAGCGCCGCTTCCACGCGCTCGGCACCGACGGGTTCGGGCGCAGCGACACGCGCAAGCAGCTGCGCTCGTTCTTCGAAGTCGACCGCCGTTGGGTCGCGCTCGCCGCGCTCAAGGCGCTCGCCGACGACGGGACGATCGACCGGGCGAAAGTCGCCGACGCGATCGCGAAGTACGGGATCGACCCCGCCAAGCCCGAGCCGACGACTGTTTAATCGCAATGGCACAGATCGAGCTCACCGTCCCCGACCTCGGCGGCTTCAACGACATCCCGGTGATCGAAGTCCTCGTCAATCCCGGCGACACCGTCAAAAAGGACGATCCGCTCGTCACCCTCGAGTCGGACAAAGCCACGATGGAAGTCCCCGCGGCAAGCGCGGGCACGATCCGCGAAATCAAAGTAAAAGTCGGCGACAAGGTCTCACAGGGCAGCGTCCTCGTAACCGTCGAGCCCGCCGCTAGCGAGACGCCGACGCCGCCGTCACCGCCGCCGGCCGCGCCGAAAGACGCAGTCGGCATCGTCGCCGCCGAAGCCGGAGCCAACGAAGAAGCAACGACCCCCGCGCCGAGCGCTACCGCGCCCAGCGATAATCCTAATGTCACCCTGAGCTTGTCGAAGGGCGAACAACCGTCCAATGGACGGCCCGCAGTTGCCACTGCACCGGCCCCGGCGCTCTCCACGAATGGTGCAGCGAGCGCTCCGGTGCATGCGTCGCCCGCGATTCGGCGTTTCGGCCGCGAGCTCGGTGTCGATCTCGGCCGCGTGCGCGGCACCGGACCGAACGGGCGCATCACGCGCGAAGACGTGCAGGGGTTCGTGAAGACCGCGCTAGTGTCGTCGCCGGCAGCCGCGGCGGGCGTGCGTCCCGGTGCGGTCAGCGGGTTCGGGCTCGGACTTCCACCGTGGCCCGTCGTCGACTTCGCGAAGTTCGGGCCGGTCGAGCGCGTCGCGCTCACGCGCATCCAGAAGATCAGCGGACCGGTGCTGGCGCGCAACTGGGTGATGATCCCGCACGTCACCCAGAACGACGACGCCGACGTCACCGACCTCGAAGCGTTCCGCAAGCAGATCAACGCCGAACGCAAAGACGTCAAGGTGACGATGCTCGCGTTCCTGATGAAGGCCGCGGTCGCCGCGTTGAAACGCTACCCGCAAGTGAACGCCTCGCTCGATGGCGACGAACTCGTGCTCAAGCAGTACTACCACCTCGGCTTCGCCGCCGACACACCGAACGGTCTCCTCGTCCCGGTGATCCGCGACGTCGACAAGAAAGGGCTGCTCGAGATCGCAGCCGAGACCTCCGCGCTCGCCGCGAAGGCGCGTGACGGGAAGCTCGGTCCGAACGACATGAGCGGCGCGACGTTCACGATTAGCTCGCTGGGCTCGATCGGCGGTACCTACTTCACGCCGATCATCAACGCGCCGGAAGTCGCGATCCTCGGCGCCTGCAAAGCCGAGACGCGGCCGGTGTGGGACGGCGCGGCGTTCGTGCCGCGCCTGATCCAGCCGCTCTCGTTCTCGTACGACCACCGCGTGATCGACGGCGCGAACGCCGCGCGCTTCACGGTCGAGATCAAGAACGCGCTCGCCGACCTGCGCCGCGTACTCCTCTAGCGGACGGCTCCCGGCGCGACGCGCCCGATGCTGTTCGCGAACCGGTCGGTGTACCACAGCGCGCCGTCCGGTCCGGTGACGATCCCGTTGAACGAACCCGTGCTCACCTGAGACACGGGGTATTCGGCCAGCAAACCGGCGGTGATGCGACCGATCTGGTGCTCTTCGAGGAACCACATCGCACCGTCAGGCCCCACGGTGATGCCGGACGGGCCGCTGTACGCGCCCGGCAACGGATATTCGCTGATCGCGCCGCCGGTCGTAATTCGCCCGATCTTGCCGCCGTAGTACTCGGTAAACCAGAGCGCGCCGTCGCGGCCCGCGGCGATCGACGACGGAACGCTGCTCGCGGTCGGCGTCACATACGCTGAAATCACGCCCGCCGTCGTGATCCGTCCGATCTTGCCGTCGCCCTGCTGGCAAAACCACAGCGCGTTGTCGGGGCCGACGGCGATCGCCCCCGGGTTCGCGTTCTTGTCCGAAAGCGCGAACTCCGTGATCGTGCCGCCCGTCGTGATGCGTCCGATCGACTCGGTCGACTGTTCGGTGAACCACAGCGCGCCGTCCGGACCGGCGACGATCGCGAGCGGCTGGCTACTCGGGTCAGCCAGCGGATATTCGGAGATCGCGCCCGCGGTCGTGATCCGCCCGATGCGACCGGTGTCGAGCTCGGTGAACCAGAGCGCGCCGTCGGGTCCGGCGGCGATCGAACCGGGACCAGCACTCGGCGTCGGCAGCACGAACGTCGTCAGCGTGCCGGTCGTCGTGATCCGGCCGATCGCGTTTCCGTCGAACGCTGCGAACCACAACGCACCGTCGGCTCCGACCGCGATGCTGTCCGGTCCGCCTTGCGCCGCCGACAGCGCGTATTGCTTGACGACCGGCGCCGCACCTTGCGCGGACGGCGAAGGCGACGCCGCACCGCCGCCGCACGCGGCGAGCCCTGCGAGAGCGAACGCGAGCACTCCGATGGTTGACACCCTCATGGCGGCGCTACGTTCTGCTTCGCGGGGGCCGACCCATTCGCGCCGTCGAGATCAAGAACGCGCTGGCCGACCTGCGCCGCACGCTCCTCTGAGCGGCGGCGCAGCAGGCCTCTAGCTTCTCGCTTCTAGCCGCCGCCCGTTCCGCCGACCGGGATCACCATCGCCTCGTTGAGGAAGTCCACCCACGCTTTACTGGCGTCGGCGGCGCTCGCCATCTTCCCGGCCTTCGCTGCTTCGCCCATCATCGCGTTGTGGTTGAGCTTCATGCAGACGATCTTCTCGGTGCCCATCGTCGCGATCATGACGTGAGCTTTCGCCATCGCGTCGGCCGACGCGGCGGTGTCTTTGGCCGTCGCCGGACGACAGGCCATCGTCGCCATGCTCGCGGCGTTGGCGGGGGCCATGTGGTCGCCCATTGGCGGATCCGCCGCCAGCGTTGCGACCGGCATCGCCAGGAGCGCAAGTGACACGGGCAGGACAGCTAATTTCATCGGATACCTCTTTACGGGACGCGTGGCTGGTGTTGCCCCATCGTGACGCCGAACGCCTCAGTCTGTCGGTAAGGCGCCTTACGCTACCCGCGATCAGCGACTGCGGGCGGCGCGAATCTCGGCGATGAGCGCGTCGGCGTGGTATACCTTCGAGAACGCTTCGAGCAATGCGCGGCTGTCGACCGCGACCGACCGGTTGCGTACCGGATCGTAGCCGTAATCGCCCCCGAGCGAGAAGATGTTCCCGTCGAAGATCAGCCCGACGATCTCGCCGCGGGCGTTCACGAGCGGACTCCCCGAGTTGCCGCCGATGATGTCGTTGGTCGTCGAGACGTTCATCGGCGTGGTCAGATCGAGCGCGGACTTGGCGTCGAGCCAGCTCTTCGGCAGCACGTACGGCGCCGCGCCGGTCGCGCGCTCGAAGAGCCCCGCGATCGTCGTGTACGGCGGGACCTGTGCGCCGGCCGGGTTCTGGAACCCCTTCACGCCGCCGTAGCTGAGGCGCAGCGTGAACGTCGCGTCCGGATCGATGCTCGTGCCGTAGACGGCGAAGCGCGCGTGCGCGATCCGTTCCGCCGCCGCGCGCGACGGCGCGGCGATCCGATCTTCCTGGTCCTTCCGCAGCGCGCGGAGCTGCGGGTCGATGGCGCGCGCGAAGATGATCATCGGGTCGGCCGACGCCGCGATCGCGTCGCTCCCGCCGTCGTAGAGCGCTTTGCGCACCGCCGGATCCCCGAGCTTGGTCCCCGCCACGAGCCGGTGCGCGACCTGATCGGGCGACTCGTTGCCGAGGAACGCCTTCACCAGCGGATCGTCGGTCCCGAGCGTCTCGCGCAGCTTCGAGAACCCGAATGCGATCTGCACCTCCTGCAGGTCGGGGAAGACCGGTGTGGTGGTCGACATCGCCCGCGCGATGCGCGGCAGCGCCTGATCCGTGAACTCCGGCAGACGCTGCGCGTTCGGTTTCGGACGCTCCGCGGCCGCACGCACGAGCGTGATCGCCGTGCCGAGCAGACCGCGCGTCGCGCCGGTGGCCGCGCCCTGCCGGCGCGCGACGCTCGCGCGCATTGCTTGGACCCGTTCGATCTCCGTCCACGCCGAGGCGTCGGCGCGGAGCGCGAGCTTAGCCGCGACCGCGGCGCGCAGCCGCTTCTCTTCCGCGACCTTCGCCGCGAAGAACGCCGGCTCGACCAGCGCGAGTCGCCGGCCCGACTGCACTTTGATCCCGTTCTCGAGTCCGAACAGCGTCTCGTTCACTTCGCGGGCCTGCTCGGGGCCGCGGCGCGCGAACTCTTCGTAGATACCGCGCAGCTCCTCCGACTGCGCGATCGTCGCCGGCAGCCCGTAGTCGCGCTCGTAGGTCAGCTCGGACGTCGTGAGCTCGCGCGAGGTCCCGCCGGGATTTCCCGGGACGAACACAAGGTCGCCGGCCTTCGAGCCGTTCTCGCTCCAGCGCAGGTAGTCGGGACTCGCGGCCGGCTTGCCGTTCTCGTACGCGCGGACGATCCCGACGTCGAGATCGAAGCGCGGGAAGTTGAAGTTGTCGGGATCGCCGCCGAACTGCGCGACGGCGAACTCCGGCGCGAAGACGAGCCGCACGTCGTCGTAGTGCTTGTACCGGTAGACGTCATAGATCCCACCGTGGTACAGAGAAACCAGATCGCAACGAATGGTCTGATCGCTGCCGCACGACTGCTGCACCTGCACGGTCGCCGCGCGCAGCGCAGCGTTGGCGTCGGCGCCGGTCTTGCCTGCGGTCGCGGCGTGGATCCGCGCGGTGACGTCGGTGATCGCGACCAGCTGGTTGACGTCGAAGTTCGGGCAGCGCTGCTCGTCCTCGCGGCGCTGCGCGATGAAGCCGTTCTCGATCAGGTTCTTCTGCGCGGTCGAGAGTGCGCCGACGCAGCCGAGCACGCAGTGGTGGTTCGTCATCACCAGTCCGTCGGGGGAGATGAACGAGGCCGTGCATCCCGGGCTCCGCAGCGCGGCTTTGCGCAAGTGATCGAGGAATGCCGGCGAGGGGACGAAGCCGTACGCGTGCTTCACCTTCGCGGCGGGGAAATTGTCGAACGTCCACATGCCCTCGTCCGCGGCCGCGAACGACGCCAGGCAACCAAACGACAGCACGCCCGCGAGCACGAGCGAAAACAAACGGCGCATCAAACCTCCCGGGGGAAAGACCGGCGATACAAATTGTCGTGCGGTGTTTCGTCCCCTTCGCTGACGCGCGTCGGCAGCGCTCACCGAGCAACCCATAGTTCACTCTGCTAGGTGGCCTACCATCAGCGGTTTTCCGGGGTTTCGGCTCGGGTACCTCATAGGGCGCCTGCTCGCCAGCCCCGGAGGTCCGTTGGCCGTCTCCACCGCGAAGATCAGCACCGACATCCCGTTCCGCCTCGACCGTCTTCCGTGGGCGAGATGGCATTGGATCGTGGTCATCGGCCTCGGCATCACCTGGATCCTCGACGGTCTCGAGGTGACGATCGTCGGCGCGATCAACCCCACCCTGGCCTCGCGGCAAGGGCTGAACTTCAGCGATACCCAGACCGGGTTCGGGGCGACCGCGTACCTTATCGGCGCCGTGATCGGCGCGCTCGGATTCGGCCTCCTCGCCGACCGCTTCGGGCGCAAGCGGCTGTTCCTCATCACCCTGGCCTGGTATCTAGTCTGCACGACGTTGACCGCGTTCGCGTGGGATTTCTGGAGCTTCGCGCTGTTTCGCGCGCTCGCCGGGATGGGGATCGGCGGCGAATACAGCGCCATCAACTCGGCGATCGACGAGCTGATCCCAGCGCAGCGCCGCGGGACCGCCGACATCGCGATCAACGGCTCGTGGTGGATCGGCACGCTGATCGGAGCGCTGGTCTCGATCCCGCTCCTCGACGGGCGCTTCGTCTCCCCCTCGCTCGGCTGGCGGCTGGCGTTCGGGCTCGGCGCGGTCCTGGCGCTGATGGTGCTGTTCCTGCGGAAGAGCTTACCCGAGAGCCCGCGGTGGCTGCTCACGCACGGGCGTGCAGACGAAGCAGAGACGATCGTCGCTCGGATCGAAGACGACGTGCGGAGGGAGACCGGGCGCGAGCTGCCGCCGGTCAAGCACAAGACGATGACGTTCGACCCCTCGCGCAAGACGGGGTTCCTCGCTACGGTCGAGACGCTGATCAAGACCTACCCGAAGCGCACCGCACTGGTACTGGCGCTCATGATCACCCAAGCCTTCCTCTACAACGCAGTCTTTTTCAACCAGGGCCTGCAGCTCACGACGTTCTTCGGCGTCGCACCCGGCGACGTCGGGCTGTACATCGTCCCCTTCGCGATCGGGAACTTTCTGGGCGCGCTGACGCTCGGTCATTTCTTCGACGCGGTCGGGCGCAAGACGATGATCGCGGGCTGCTACATCGTGAGCGGTCTGCTGATGTTGCTCAGCATCGTGCTCTTTCGCGCGGGCGCGCTGAACGCGACGACGCTGACGGTTCTCTGGTCGGTGATGTTCTTCTTCGCCAGCGCCGGCGCGAGCGCGGCGTACCTGACGGTCAGCGAGATCTTCCCGCTCGAGACCCGAGCGGCGGCGATCGCCTTCGTCTACGCGATCGGGACGCTGATCGGCGGGGCGGTCGCGCCGCCGATCTTCGGCGCGCTCATCGGCACGAAGCAGCCGCAGATGCTCGCGCTCGCGTGGGGGATCGGCGCCGCGCTCATGCTCGCCGGAGGGCTCGTCGAGATCGTGCTCGGCATCGATGCGGAAGGCAAGTCGCTGGAGGAGATCGCCGCGCCGCTCACCGCCGGCGGGCTCGCCGAAGTCGCGGCGTAGCGGCGCCGTGCAGGCGGATCCGGTCTGGTACCGCGACGCGGTCGTCTACCAGACGCACGTCAAAGCCTTCCAGGACTCGAACGGCGACGGGATCGGCGACGTTCGCGGCCTCACCTCGCGGCTCGACTACTTGGCCGGCCTCGGCATCACCGCGCTCTGGCTGCTGCCGTTCTTCCCCTCGCCGCTGCGCGACGACGGCTACGACATCGCCGACTACATCGGCGTCCACGAATCGTACGGGACGCTCGAGGACGTGCGCGAGCTGGTCGCTGCGGCGCACGAGCGCGGGATCCGCGTCATCGCCGAGCTCGTCGTCAACCACACCTCGGATCAGCACCCGTGGTTTGTGCGCGCGCGCCGCGCGCCGCGCGGCTCGCGCGAGCGCGCCTGGTACGTGTGGTCCGACGACGACCGCGGGTACGCCGGGACGCGCATCATCTTCACCGACACCGAGCAGTCGAACTGGGCCTGGGATTCCATCGCCGGCCAGTACTACTGGCATCGGTTCTTCTCGCACCAGCCGGACCTGAACTTTCAGAACCCCGAGGTGATCGGCGCGATCATCGACGTGATGCGGTTTTGGTCGAAGGCCGGGATCGACGGCTTCCGGCTCGACGCGGTGCCGTACCTGTGCGAGCGTGAAGGAACGAACAACGAAAACCTCCCCGAGACGCACGCGGTCATCAAGATCTTGCGCGCGGTGCTGGAGCGAGAGTTCCCCGACCGCATCTTCCTCGCCGAGGCGAATCAGTGGCCCGAAGATCTCTCGTCGTACTTCGGCGAGGGCGACGAGTGCCACATGTGCTTCCATTTCCCGCTGATGCCGCGGCTGTTCATGGCCGTCGCGGACGGGGACCGCTATCCCATTCACGACATCCTGCGCCAGACGCCGCCGATCCCCGAGGGCTGCCAGTGGGCGATCTTCTTGCGCAACCACGACGAGCTGACGCTCGAGATGGTGAGCGAGCGCGAGCGCGAGCGCATGAACGCGGTGTACGCGGTGCATCCGCGGATGCGCATCAACGCCGGGATCCGCCGCCGCCTGGCGCCCCTGCTCGAGAACGACCGCCGGCGGATCGAGCTGATGAACGGGCTGCTGATGTCGATGCCCGGGACGCCGGTGATCTACTACGGCGATGAGATCGGGATGGGCGACAACCTGTTCCTCAAGGACCGTGACGGCGTCCGCACGCCGATGCAGTGGTCGCCCGACCGGAACGGCGGCTTCTCGACCGCCGAACAAGTTCGGATCTACGCGCCCGCCGTCACCGATCCGACGTACGGCTACGCGGCGGTCAACGTCGAGTCGCAGGAGCGCAACCCGAGCTCGCTGCTCAATTGGATGCGCCGCACGATCGCCGTCCGCAAGGCGGCCAAGGCGTTCGGCCGCGGGACGCTCACGCTGCTCTATCCCGCCAACCGGCACGTCCTCGCGTATCTGCGCGACTACGAGGGCGAAACGATCCTGGTGGTGGCGAATCTGGCCGACACCGCGCAGGCCGTGCAGCTCGACCTCGCGCAGTTCGCCGGGCGAACGCCGTTCGAGATGCTCGGCTCGACGGCGTTTCCGCCGATCACGACGGCGCCGTACGTCGTGATGCTCGCGCCGTACGGATTCTTTTGGTTCGCGCTGGTTCGCGATCCGCGCGGGGCGTCGGCGCCGATCCGGTCGAGCGCGCTTCCGGAGCTGGCGACGATCGTCGTCCCGCGCGGCGAGCTCACGCTCGACGCGTGGGCCCGCGCGGTGGTCGACCGCGACGTCGTGCCCCTCGCGCTCGGCTCGGCCGAGCTCGGCCACGTGCTCGACGTATTCGTCGCCGACCAGCTCGACGCGGCGCTTCCGTTCGTCGTCGTCGGAGAGGGCAGAAACCGTACCTTGCTCATGCTGCGCTTCGCATGGGACGAACCGATTCGCGAAGATGCGCTGGCGCGCGCCCGCAGCGGACCGCGCGAAGGCTGGATCGCGGATGCCGCAGCCGACGCGACGACGGCGCCGATGATGGAGCGCGCGATGCGGGCCGGAACCGAGCTGCGCGACGACGCGCGCCTGACGTTCGCGTGGGAAGGCGAGCCGCGGCCCGAGGCCGCTTCATCGCAGCCGTTCGGGAACGCGTCCGACGCGCAGCGCTGGATCCTCGACGATTCACGGCTGGTGACGCTGCACCGGCGGATGCCGCGGGTGCAGAACAGCGCCGTCGCGTTCTTGCGGCATCTGCGCGAGCGCGGCTTCACCCAGGCGCCGCAGCTCTTCGGCACGGCGCTGATCACCGACCGGGCGGGGGAGACGTGGGTCGCGGTCACCTCGCAGACGTTCGTCCAGAACCCGACCGACGTCGGCGCGGCGCTGCGCCAGATCCTGCGCACCGGCACCGCCGACGAACGGCTCATCCTCAGCGCCGAGCGCGTCGCCGACGCGCTGGCGGCCCTGCACCGCGCGCTGGCAAGTCCGGGGAGCGATCCGACGTTCGGCGCGCGACCGCTCACCC
>CALEOJ010000303.1 GCA_937910425.1 uncultured candidate division WPS-2 bacterium | reverse complement strand
GTGGCGGAGAGCCGAGCGCTACGCGGCTGCGCGTCGTCGAATCGCAGCAGTGCGTCGCCCGCGCGCACGGGAGCTCCGTCGCTGACCAACACCTGCACGACGCGGCCGCCCACCGTGCTGCCGACCGCGGCGCTGGGTTTCTGCAGCGTGCCGCTGTACGCGTTCTCCGCTCCCGCCGCGCACGAGACCAGCGTGAGGGCGAGGATCGGTGCGAGCGCGATCCTCTGCGTCACGGGCGATCCTTGCCGGCTGGTCGGCACACGGTCATCGTGACGAAGGCCGCAGCGTGCTCCTTGATGAGCTGCCGTCCGCGCGCGGCTTCGGCCTTTCCGGCCGCGATGTTGAAGTAGATGAAGCGCGCCATGGCGATCGGCGTGATGAACTCGAACGCCAGGGTTTCGGCGGCGACGTCCGATCGGACCGAGCCGGCGCGCTGCCAGAGCGCAAAGCGCTTTACGAGCAGCTCGATCACGCCCGAGATCGCGGTCCGGATCGCGCGCCACCCTTGCGCCCGCGCATCGAATACGTCGCGCATCAGCATCGCCGCGAACTTGCGCGCGCGCGGCGTACTCCACGCGTCGATGACGATCACGGCGAAGCGCGACAGGAACTCCTGCGGTGCGACCTCGCTCGAGAGCGTGTCGAGCGCGCGCGCCGCGACCGGCGGCCCGGCCTCGGCGAAGAGCTCGTCGTAGGCTGCGCGCTTGCTCGAAAAGTGGGCGTAAAAGGCGCTCTCCCGAACGCCGACCGCCCGCGTGATCTCCCGAATCGACGCGCCGGCGAACCCCTTCGCGGCGAAGGCGTCCAGAGCCGCGTCCAGCAGCGCTGAACGGGTGCCCCCGGCGGGACGTGCCATGCACTGATTATGAACGAACGTTCATTCAGCGTCAAGACGCCGGCATCGGCGCGGCACGAGGCGACGAGCTAGCGGCGGTCGCCTATACCGATTCGAGCTCCGCGGTCTCGGACTCGTGCTGCGCGTCGAACGCCGCGCGCTTCGACTTCGCCGCGGCGTCGGCGAGCGCAGGCGCCGCGGACGCGACGGTCGCGGCCTTGGACGCGGCGAGCGCTTCGATCCCCTTCTTCACGGAACCGAGCGCGCCGGAGAGACGCCCGTCCAGATCGGTCAGCACCTGCGCGGCGTAGGCGTCGGCGCCTTCGCGCACGCGCGCGGCCTTCTGCTCGGCTTCGCGCAACACGATCTCGGCGGTCGCTCGCGCGCGCCGAATCATATCGTTGTCGTCGAGCAGCTGCGACTGCTGGGTCGAAGCCTCGACCACGATCGCCTGCGCCTTCTCCTGCGCCTCGCGAATCAAACGGTCGCCGTTCTTCGCGATCGTTCGCGCGCGCCCGACCTCTTCGGGCAGCGAGGAACGCAGCTTCTCGATCAGCTCGAGCAGCTTCTCTTCGCTGACGATGCGGTATCCCAGCGGCAGGACCGTGCCTTGTTTCACGGACGCTTCGAGCTTGTCGATCACGCGATAGACGGACATGCTACCTCCTAGGCGGGGCGGAGTGGGCGTTTCGACTGCATGACGTGCAGGACGGCGGGCGGAACGTACTCGGAGACGTCGGCGCCGAGGTTGTACACTTCTTTGACGAGCGTCGAGCTCACGAACGACCAGCGCGGATCGCTGGGCATGAACACGGTGTCGACGCCGGAGAGCGAGCGGTTCATCAACGCGGTCGACATCTCGCTCTCGAAGTCCGACACGACGCGAAGTCCCTTCACGATCACCGCCGCGCCGACGCTCTTCACGAAATCCGCCAGAAGGCCGCGGAAATGCGTGACTTCGACGTTCTTCAGCGTCGCGACCGATTCGCGGATCATCGCTTCGCGCTCGTCGAGGGTAAACAGCGGTGCGCTCTTCTGCGGGTTGACGACGACGGCCACCGTGACCTTGTCGAACACCGCAGCTGCGCGCTCGATCACGTCGAGGTGACCACGCGTCATCGGGTCGAACGAGCCCGGATAGACCGCTGCGTGGATTTGGCCCGGCGCGCCGTTCATGCGGCCTCGTCGGCGGGATGCATGAAGGCGAGCGCGACCTCACCGTAGCGTTCCGTGCGGTCCAGCTGCATCGCGGGATCGGAGGGCGCGGATTCGCGCGCGGAATGCTCGTAGACGACCGTCGTCGCGGCGTCGATCGCGCGCCGCGCGCGCAGCGTGCCGAAAGCCGCGGCCGGATATGGGTGGGCGTACGGCGGGTCGGCGAAGACGAGGTCGTACCGGCCGCCGACGGCGCTGACGGCCTGCTCGGCCGGCGCCGCGATCACCTCGACGTGCTCGGCGACGCCGAGATCACGTGCCGCCGCGCGGAGCGCGTCCGCGGTCGGGCGGTGCTTTTCGACGAACGTCACGTGCGCGGCACCGCGCGAAAGCGACTCGAATCCCAGCGCGCCGCTGCCGGCGAACAGGTCGAGGACACGTGCGTCGTCGACGCGTGAGCCGAGAATCGAGAACAGCGCTTCCTTCACGCGAGCGGGTGTCGGTCGAACCGCCCTTCCGGGCGGTGACGGAACACGCCGGCTGCGCAGCGTGCCGCCGGTGATGGTCAGCGTTCCCATAAGAGTTATGGAGCGACGCTGTTCTCGATCAGTCTCTCCAGCTCCCGCAAGGAGCCGATTCGCAGGCTTGGCGGGGGCAGGTCCTGTGGATAACTCTGCCCTTCCCAGTCGAACCACACCGCGCGCAGCCCCGCGGCAAGCGCGCCGCCGACGTCGCCGCGCGCGTTGTCCCCGACGTACCAGGCGCACTCGCGCGGTACGCCGAGCGCGGCGACGAGCGCGTCGAACGCGGCCCGCGCCGGTTTCACCGCGTGCAGCACGTCGCTCACCAGGACCCGCAGCGCGAGGCCGTCGTCGCCGAGCGCGCGCGCGATCTTCTTCTGCTGCAGCGGCGTCCAGCCGTTGGTCAGGATCGCGGCCGGGATGCCGCGCGCGCGCAGCGTCGCCAGCACCTCGCGCGCATCGTCGACCGGGCGCACCAGCGCATCGACCAGCGCGTAGCAGATCTCCCGCCAGCGTTGGGCGCGCGCGGCGCGGAGCTCGAGCGCTTCCGCGAAACGGCGAATCATCTCGTCCATCGTCGTCGCGTCCGCACGAAAATCGGCCAGCATCGCGTCGAGCCGGAAGCGCCAGGCGACGTCCTGCGGATCGAGCGGACGACCGAGTTCCCGTGCGTACGCGTACAGCGCTTGCCGTTCGAGACCGTTGTCGACGCCGAGCGTGTGATCGAAATCGAACCCGCACGCAAGCGCGGTCATGCGGTCACCAGCATCGCGCGCGCGGAGGCGTTCTCGTCGAGCAGCGCCAGCAGCGGACGGTGCTCGGGGTCGCTCAGCTCGGGATCGCTCGCGACGATCGCGTCGGCGGCTTCCTTCGCGCGCATGTAGAGCGCGAAGTCGTCGACGATGTCGCCGATCAGGGTGGAGTCCCCGGCCTGCTGCGTCCCGGCGAGCTGGCCAGCTTTGCGCAGCCGCAGGTCCTCGTTCGCGATCTCGAACCCGTCGGTCGTCTTCTCCAGCACCGCCAGGCGTTCGATCTCCCCCACGTCGTCCGGTGCGATCAGCACGCAGACCGACTCCGCCACCCCACGGCCTACCCGCCCGCGCAGCTGGTGGAGCTGCGCCAGGCCGTAGCGATTCGCGTCGAGGACGACCATGACCGAGGCGTTGGGGACGTCGACGCCGACTTCGACCACCGTCGTCGCGACCAGCACGTCGATCTCCCCGCGCTTGAAGCGCTCCATCACGGCGTCCTTTTCGCGGCCCGGCAACTTTCCGTGGAGCAGCGCGACGCGCAGGTCGGGGAAGACCTTCTTCTCGAGTCGCTCGGCTTCTGCCAGAGCGCCGGTCAGCGCCGAATCGGTGGCATCGATGGCGGGCGCGACGACGTAGGCTTGACGGCCCTCGGCGGCGTTCTTGCGCACGAGCTCGTACGCGCGCGGCTTGTAGCTCTCGCGCAGGACGAAGGTGCGAATCGGCGTGCGGCCCGGCGGGAGCTCGTCGATCACGGCCAGGTCCATGTCGGCGTAGCGCGTTTGCGCGAGGGTGCGCGGGATCGGCGTCGCCGTCATCGCCAGAGTGTGCGGGGCCGCGCTCTTCTCGCGCATCGAGCGGCGCTGGTTGACCCCGAACCGGTGCTGTTCGTCGATGATGACCAGGCCCAGCTTCGCGAACGTCACGCTCTCCGTCAGGAGTGCATGAGTACCGACGGCCAGCGCGGCTTGACCGGATGCAATGTGCTGCTCGGCGCGACGCCGCTCGCGCACGCCCAGCGAGCCGAACACCGCTTCGACCGTCACGCCGAACGGCAACAGCAGCGGCGCGAGTTTGGCGGCATGCTGCGCCGCGAGGATCTCGGTCGGCGCCATGAGCGCCGATTGGATCCCACCTTCGTGCGCGAGGACGATCGCCGCCGCGGCGACCAGCGTCTTTCCGCTTCCGACGTCTCCTTGCAGCAGCAGGTTCATCGGTGCGGTACGGCCCATGTCGGCCCAGACCCGTGCGATGACGCGGCGCTGCGCCGCGGTCGGCTCGAACGGCAGCTGGGCGATGAACCCGTCCCCGAACCCGCCCGG
>CALEOJ010000302.1 GCA_937910425.1 uncultured candidate division WPS-2 bacterium | reverse complement strand
GCTTTCCTACCACGCGCGGGGCCGCACCGACGCCGCGTCCATCGCCGTCGCCGGCGTCACCCTCGCCGAGCCCTTCGAACTCGCCGTGACACTGTTCCTCGCCGCGCTGCTCGCGATCGGCACATGACGCAAGCCGACCACGAGCGTGCCGAAAACCTCCGCCGTGCGATCTACCACCATGAGATCGGGCACGTGCGCGTCGCGGAAGCCGTGCGCGACGCGCTCGGCCGCGAGGGCTTCGACCGCTTCAAGCGCGAGGAGCGCAGCTATGACGAGTCGACGAACCACGGCCGCCGGCAGCATCTCGCGCCCGGCGACCTGGCCGGCCCCGACACGATCATCCGCTGCGCGTAGCGGGGGGACCGCCCCCTAACGGACGAACGGACCGCCATGGCGCTCAGCCCCCTGGACATCGCCGTCATCGTCGCGTTCTTCGCGATCAACCTCGGGATCGGGCTGTGGTTCGCGCGCGGCAGCGGCAAGAATATCGGCGAGTACTTCTTGTCGGGCCGCGGCGCGCCGTGGTGGCTCACCGGGACGTCGATGGTCGCGACGACGTTCGCCGTCGACACGCCGCTCGCGGTGACCGGGTTCGTCGCGAAGAACGGGATCGCCGGCAACTGGCTGTGGTGGAACATGGCGGCGAGCGGGATCCTGACGGTGTTCTTCTTCGCGGCGCTGTGGCGGCGGTCGGGGGTGCTGACCGACGTCGAGTTCATCGAGCTGCGCTACGGCGGGAAGCCCGCGTCGTGGCTGCGCGGCGTGCGCGCCGTGTACCAGGGCGTGATCGTGAACACGATCATCATGGGCTGGGTCAACCTGGCGATGGTGAAGATCCTCACGCTGACGCTGCACGTGCCGACGCTCCCCGCGCTCTACGTCTGCTTGGCGCTGACCGCGCTGTACGTCACGATCGGCGGGTTCTGGTCGGTGCTCGTCACCGACTTTCTGCAGTTCATCGTCAAGATGACGATGGCGGTCGTGCTCGCCGTCGCGGCCGTCGCCGCGGTTGGCGGCATCGGGGCGCTCAAAGCCGGCCTCGCCGGCATCGACGCGAAGCACCTCGCGAGCGGCGGCGGCTCGGTCCTCGCTTTCGTCCCCTCGGGCGACGCGAGCTGGATGCCGCTGACGACGTTCCTGGTCTTCATCGGCGTCGCGTGGTGGGCGTCGTCGTATCCGGGCGCGGAACCCGGCGGCGGCTCGTACATCGCGCAGCGGATCTTCGCCTCGCGGAGCGAGAAGGACGCGGTCTTCGCGACGCTTTTCTTCAACGTCGCGCACTACGCGCTGCGGCCCTGGCCGTGGATCCTGGTCGCGCTCGCCGCGCTCGTGCTCTACCCGCACGGTGTGATCGGCGCGGACGGCAAGGTCGATCCCGAGCTCGGCTACGTGCAGACGCTGGTCGATCACCTTCCGGTCGCGCTGCGCGGGCTGATGATGGCCGGCTTCCTAGCGGCATACATGTCGACGATCGGTACGCAGTTGAACCTCGGCGCGTCGTACCTCACGAACGACCTCTATCGGCGGTTCGTGAAGCAAGACGCGAGCGACGCGCATTACGTTGCGATCTCACGCTGGATGACGGTCGTCGCGATGGTTCTGGCGGCGGTCGTCACCCTCTTCATGACCTCGGTCGGGGAAGCGTGGAAGTACATGCTCACGCTGACCGCGGGGGTGGGGTTGGTGATGATCTTGCGCTGGTACTGGTGGCGGATCAGCGCGTGGAGCGAGATCGCAGCGCTGGCCACGTCGGCGATCGTCGGAAGCCTGTGTTACATGCCGTGGACGGGAATCGCGGGCGACGACCCGAACGCGACCGGAAAGCGCCTGCTGATCACCGTCGTCGCGACAACCGTCGTGTGGCTCGTGGTCACGTTCGTGACGAAACCCGAAAGTGAGGCTACCTTGAAGCGCTTCTACGAACGCGTTCGGCCGGCGGGCAACGGCTGGGGCCCGATCGCGCGGCTCGTTCCGGGCGGTTCGGAGGACAATCTCGGGATCGCGCTCGTCGACTGGGTCGCCGGGCTCGGCCTCGTCTACGGCGTGCTGTTCGGGATCGGGCGGATCGTCCTCGGCGAGCTCGGTCAAGGGCTCGCGTGGTTGGGGCTCGCCGCCGTCTGCGGCGCGGTGATCGCACGCTCGCTGAGCCGGCCCGCGTCGAAGGTCGCGGTCACGACGATGCTCGCGCTGTGCGCCGTGCTGTTGCCGCAGCACGGCTTCGCAGCCGACACCGACAAGACGCTGACCAACGTGAAAGGGAGCGTCACCTACGAACGGAGCGGCAAGCAAAAGCCGCTGGTCGCCGCCGCCTCGATCGCGCTGGCGAGCCAGGACTGGGCGACGACCGGCGACGCCTCGCAAGCGCGCGTGCTGCTCCCTGATTCCTCGCGCGTGCTGATCGCCAGCGCGACGCGCGTCCAGATGTCCCGCTTCGACCAGTCCGACGTCGCGCACGCGCAGTTCATCGTCGACCACGGACGCGTTCGCTTCCAAGTCGAGCATCCACAAGGCGCGAAGGCCGACTACACGTTCAAGACGACGACCGCGAACATCGCCGTGCGCGGCACCGAAGGCGACATCGGCGTCGACGGCGACCAGTTGACCGTGAACGTCTACAACACGCTGTCGCCGGACGCGCCGGTCGAGGTAACGTTCACCGCCGGTGACCATCCCGGCACGGTGCTCAAGCTGTACGCCGGCCAGTCACTGGTCGCGCGGCTGGTGAACGGGATCATTCAGAGTCAGGTGAACAAAGTCACCCAAGCCGCGCTGGCACAGTTCTCGGAACTCGGTGTGCCGACCAGCATCGCCGACTTCAAAGGCCGCGCCATCGACGAGGTCAAGAAGCGGCTACCGGGGATCCCGGGCTTCCCGCACTAGGGCGCGCTTAGGCCGACGGCGCGTCGGCGATCGCCCCGAACCGTTCGTCCAGGTAGCGTGCGGCAACGTCGAGCGCCGCCGCGAGCTCGTCCGCCGTGGTGGCGGCCCGGATGCTGTCGGCGCACTCGACGATCTCGCGGTCGAGCTGGTGAACCCGGTCGACCAGTGCCTGGTCGAAGCGCGCGTGGTCGGCCGCCTTGATCACGCGCTGGTCGGAGAACTCGCAGCGCATGATCAACCCATCGAGCCGCTCGGCGAGCGCGTCCGCCGGTTTCAGGCGCTCGCGCGCCTCGGAGAGCGCCTCCCCCAGAAAGGCGCGGATCTGCTTGTCGACCTGGTGGCGGGCGTCCATGTTGGCGTAGTCGGCGTAGCCACCGATCCGTTGCTGGAGGAACTCGAGGTCGGTCATCCCGCGGGTTACGGCACCTTCCGGCCGAACACCCCGGTATGCCGGTGCTCGGGTGGCTAATCGCCCTGGCCGCGCTCGGCGCACTCGTCGGGTGCGTGGCGGCGTGGCGCCGCTGGCGCGCCGAGCAGCGCGAGCTCGCCCGGGTGCGCGCGACCTTCGCCCGCTACGTCGCGCCCTCGGTCGTCGATCATCTGCTTGCACGCAAGGACGAGCGCATGTTCACCGGACAGGCCGTGCGCGCCACGGTGCTGGTCTGCCGCGTCCGCAACTTCGCGCACTTCATCGAGCCGCTCTCGCCCGAAGAGACGCTGCGCTACCTCAACGAGTTCTACGCGCTGGCCGGGACGGCGGTCCAGCGGCATCGCGGGATCATCGAGTCGTTCCTCGGCGACGGGATCGTCGGCGTCTTCGGCGTCCCGCTCGAGAACCCGACCCAGGAGGACGACGCGCTGCGAGCCGCGCTCGACATCGTGCGTAACGTCGTCGCGATGCGCAAGCGGTGGGCGAACCAGAACCGCAGAGCGCTCACCATCGGGATCGGGATCAACACCGGCGACATGATCGCCGGCGACGCCGGCTTCCGCGATCGCCGCGAGTTCACCGTGGTCGGCAGTGAGGCGATGTTCGCGCACCGCTTGCAGGAAGCGGCGTTCGTGCTCAACGCGTTCATCGTCGCCTCACGCGCAACGTGCGAGACGCTCGCCACGGAGTACAAGCTCGTCCCGGTCAGCGGCGTCCCGCTCGCCGGCGTGCGGCGGATCCTCGACGCGTTCGTGGTACGCGCACGGCTGGGCGGCACGGAACGCTTCACCGTCCCGGCCGGTGCGATGGTCGAGACGACGATCGAGCGACCCGAGCCGGCCCCACCTGTCCCCGCCGCACCCGTCCCCGCACCGGCCAAGGCGCAAGCGGCAACCGAACCTCCGCTCGCCCGGCCGCGGGCGCGTCCGCCCGCGCCGCCGGCGGACGAAGTCGACCTGCACGATCTGAGCCGCGGCTGGACGTTCCCGCGCGACGACGCAAAGCCGATCGTCCCGGATCCGCCGCCGCCGCGCGCGACGTATCAGGGACCCGGCGGCTCGGTCGACCTCTAACCGCGCGCGACCGCGATCGCGGTCAGCTCGAAGCGGCAGCCGAACAGCAGCGGTCCCGAGCCGATGAACGCGCGCGCCGGCAGCGGGCCGTCGAAATAGCTGACGTAGACTGCGTTGAACGATGCAAAGTGAGCGACGTCGGGCGCGAAGATCGTTACCATCACGAGATCGTTCATCGTCATCTCCGCGGCGGCGAGCACCCCGCGCACGTCGTCCAAGAGAAGCCGCGCTTCGTCGGCCGGATCCTCCGGCGGCTTCCGCGTCGCCGGGTCGAGACCGAGACGGCCCGCTACGTAGAGCGTATCGCCTGCCCGCACGGCGTCGCTGAAGGGAAGCTGCGTCATGCCGGGCGGCAGTTGACGCGGGAGGACGATGTGTTGGCGCTGCATCGCGTGTTCTAGGACGCGCGGGCAGCATCTCCTCGCGGGCCGTACAGCCGCTTGAGCACCACCTCGAGCGGCGCGCCCTGCACGACGATCGTGACGAGCACGACGGCGAACGTCGCGTCGATGATCTGCGGGCGGAACGGCACCGTATCGGGGAGCGAAAGCGCCAGCGCGAGCGGCAGCGCTCCGCGCATCCCGGCGAGAAAGACCGTGATCCGTCCCGCCCGATCGCGCGTCGCGACGAGCGCGAGCAGGACGCGCGCCAGCCAGACTACCCCGACCGCAGCGAGGACGAGCACCGGCTCGTGCGCGATGCGATCGGGCTGGATCAGCAGCCCCGTCGCGATGAAGACGACGGCGTTCGCGACGAACGCCAGCGCGTTCCACGCGCGGTCCACCTCCTCGGTGTGGCTCATCGCGTTCGGGTTATGCGCGATGGCGGCCCGAAGCGCGATCGCGCCGGCGGCGGTGGCGAAGATCCCGGAACAGTGGATCCCGGTGGCAGCGAGATAGGCGACGTACGCGAGGACGATCGTCACCGTCACCTCGTGCTCGGCGGCGTTCGTCGCGCGCAGCACCGCGGCGCACAGCACGCCTCCGAGCGCCCCGATCAGCACGCCGCCGCCGATTTGGACCACCCCGGCAAGCGCCTCGGCGCCGGGCGAGACGGGCTGACCCGCGGCGAGCGCGAGCGCAAACCCGAACAGGACGACGGCGACACCGTCGTTGCTGAGCGACTCGCCCTCGATCAGCGTGCGCAGATCCACCGGCACCGTTACGCGCCGAAACGCTGCGACGACCGCGATGGGGTCGGTCGCCGCGACGATTGCACCGAAGACCAGCGCCGCGCCGAACGGCAGCACGCCGAGCAGCGCGAGGCCGCCGGCGACGATCCCCGCGGTGGCGAGCGTCCCCGGCACCGCGAGCGCCGCGATCCGCCAGCCGAGACGCCGCAGCGCATCGAGATCGAGGTTCCACGCGGCTTCGAAGATCAGCGGCGGCAGGAACACGAACAGCAACGTGTCGCCGAACGCGAACGGCGGCGCGATCCGAAACAGCGTTCCCACGGCGACCATCGCGACGGCGGCCGGTATGCGAACGCGCTCGGCGAGGATCGCGACCAGGACCGCGGCACCGAGCAGCGCGATGAACGCGCCGACGCCGTGCGCAACTTCGTTCATGCGAGCCGCGGAAGGACGTCGGAGGCGCGCGCGCGGATCGAACGGTCGACCTGCGCCGTCAGCGCCGTCTCCTCCGGATTTACCTCGACGACGTAGGCGCGCGTCGCCCGTTTCGTCGCCAGCGACGCCGCCGGGTGGACGATCCCCGACGTGCCGACGACGAGCATGAGATCGGCTCTCCGCGCGGCGTCGAACGCGGCCGCGAGGACGCCGGCAGGGAGCGCTTCGCCGAACCACACGATGTCGGGCCGCCACATCCCACCGCACTCATGCGCGAACGCGTCGCCCATCGCGAGGACATCGTCCAGGGGCTGCCGTGCGTCGCAGCGCGTGCACTTCGCCTCGCGCAGGCTGCCGTGCAGTTCGAGGACGTTTCGCGAGCCGGCACGCACGTGCAGCGAGTCGACGTTCTGCGTCGCGAGCGTAAAGTCGGGGACGCGCTTCTCGATCTCGGCCAGCGCGACGTGCGCGGGCGACGGCTCGACCGACGCGTGCGCGTTGCGGCGTTCGTTGTACCACGTCCACACCAACCGAGGATCGCGCGCGAAGCCTTGCGGCGAGGCAAGCTCTTCGACGCGATGCGTGCGCCACAGACCGCCGACGCCGCGAAACGTCGGCAGCCCGCTCTCGGCCGAGATGCCGGAACCGGTGAGCACGGTGACGGAGCGCGCGGCATCGAGCCGCTCGCGCAGGTCACCGAGATCGGGCACCGTGTCTCGCATCGTCGCCGGGTTCGACCGAGCAGCCCATCCGTCCGTCGTCCGGCGGCGTTACCTTGGCGAGGTGACCGCCACGACGACGCGAAGGCCCGCCCAATGGATCCCGGGGTCCGCCTGATGGAGCGGGTTGCGGCGCGCGACGTCGGTGCATTTGAGGCGCTCTATGACGGCTACCACCGGCTGGTCTTCGGGATCGGGCTGCGGATGCTCGGCGCCCCGGCCCTGGCCGAAGACCTTACCCAAACGGTGTTCATGAAGATTTGGACGGCGCCGGAGGCGTTCCGCGGCGGCTCGTTCGTCGGGTGGGTCTCGCGCGTCGCGCGCAACCGCGCGCTCGACGTGCTGCGCTCCAAGGCGGTCCACCCGGAGAGCGAGATCCCAGCCGACCTCCCGCTCGAGGGCGCGCTCGACGACGACGTGTTCAGCCGCTTGGACGCGCAGCGCGTGCGCGATGCGCTCTCGACGCTGCCGCCCGAGCAGCGCGCGCTGATCGAGCTCGGGTTCTTCGGCGGGGTGACGCACCAAGAGCTCGCGCGCCGTACCGACACGCCGCTCGGCACGGTGAAGACGCGCATTCGCAGCGGACTGCGCCGGATGCGCGAAGCGCTCGGGGAGCGGGTGTCGCGATGAACGAGCCCGTGAACCGCGACGAGATGATGGAGTCGGTCGCGCTCTACGCGCTCGGCGTGCTGCCGCGCGAGGAAGCCGCGCTGATCGCGGCGTTCATCGCGAACGACCTCGAAGCGCGCCGCGAGTACCTCGACCTGCGCGCGGCGGCGGACGCGATCGCGCACAGCGCGGACGAGCCGGTCGATTCGGCAACCTCGTCGCGGATGAAAGAGCGCCTGATGGCGCGCGTCCGCTCCGCTGCGTCCGGAGAGACCGCGCGGAGCCGCGCCCAGGCCGCCTACCCGGCGTGGATCTGGGGGATGGGGCTCGCCACGGCCGCCGCGGTCGTCTTCTCGGTGGTGACCGTCGCGCAGGACGTGAACCTGCGCGGGAATCTCGCCACGGCACAACGCCGGATCCAGGTGCTGGCGGCGCAGAACAGCCAGATCGAACGCGTCGCGGCGCAGGACCGCCGCACCTTGACCGACCTCCTCGCCCCCGACGCGAAGCGCTACGAGGTCGCCGCCGGCACCGTGGTGGTACGCCGCGACCGCATCTACTTCGCGTTCTCGAAGCTGCCGGCGCCGCCGAAGGGGCACGTCTACCAGGCCTGGACGGCGCCCAAGGGCTCGACGACCGTCGCGCCCAGCGTCACCTTCGCGCCGAACGCCGACGGGGTCGCGGTCGTCGCCCTGCCGGTCGATGCGACGCGGGTCGGGGCCGTGGCGGTCAGCGTCGAACCGGAGGGCGGGAGCAAAGCCCCGACTACCACCCCCACGTTCATCAAACCGCTGACCTAAAGAACCGCCGCCATAGAGCGAGAAACAGCCGCCCGCTGCTCGAGCCCGTTACCCGCGCGACGCGCCGCGATGCGATCCGCTTCGCCGCGCGCCGACCGTACGAGAACGTCTTCCTCCAATGGGTGCTCGAGGGCGGCCATGGCCCCGCCGTGCCCGACGAGCTCGTGCTGAACCGCGACTTCCGCGGCCGCACCACCGGGCTCATCTTCTACGGCGCCCAGCTCGTGATCGCGGCCGACGACGAGAGCGCGATCGATGCGTTCGGCGTCGAGACGCGCAAGCACCGCGGATTGCGCAGCTTCGTCGGCCCAAAGCATGCCGTCGACGGCGTGTGGGCACGCGTGCGCGGCTGGCATCCGCAGCCGGTGATCGTGCGGCCGGAGCAGCCCCTGTACGCGCTCGTCCCCGAGGCGTTGAGCGCCGCGAACCCGGAGATCGAGGCGCGGCTCGCGCGCGACGACGAGGCCGAGCTCGTCGCCTACAACAGCGGAGCGATGATCCTGGGGGAACTCGGCTACGACCCGCGCGCGAACCGCGGCGCGTTCATCGGCTCCGTCCGGCGCGCGATCGCGCAGGGACTGTGGTGGGTGTGGGTCGTCGACGGAGAGCTGCGCTTCCAGCTGAATGTCGGACCGCGGACCTCGGCGACGACGCAGTTGCAAGGCGTCTGGACGCCGCCCGCACAACGCGGACAGGGTTACGCCACGCTCGGCTTGGCCGCGGTCGCGCGCCGCCTCCTTGCCACGGAGACCACGCTCTCGCTCTACGTCAACGACTTCAACACGACGGGGATCGCACTCTACAAACGCGTCGGGTTCACCCGCGTCGGCACCTTCGCGACGTACCTGTTCCCGTGAGACGCGCGCTCGCGCTCGACGCGCTCGCGTTCCTGCTCGCCTGGGCGGCGACGTCGGCGCCGTTTTCGCGCACCTGGATCGAGTTCGGCTACGCGAACGGGATCTTCGCGTGGATGAACCGCGCGTTCGTCCCGCTCACCGAGCGCGTCCCGTTCGCCGTCGGCGATCTCGAAGCGATCGTCGTGCTCGGCCTGCTGATCTGGTGGTGGATGCGCGCGATCCGCCGCGCGGCGCGCGGCCGCAAGCTGCTCGCAGTACTGGCGCTCCTCGTGCACACCGCCGGTTTCGTCGCAATCGGGATCGTGGCGTTCGAGCTGCTCTGGGGTCTGAACTACCGGCGCGCGACCATCTCGGCACGGGTCGACTTCAGCGAAGCGCGGGTCACCGACGCCGCGGTCGCACGCTTCAGCGAACGCATCGTCGACACGCTCAACGCGAACGTCGCCGCGGCGCACGCCGAGTCGCTCGATCGCGCCAAGCTGCGCGCAGCGTTCGAGCCGCTGATCCAGCGGCTCGGCGACGACTGGCAGGTCGCGGTCACGGCGCCCAAACCGACGCTGCTCGATCCGTATTACGAGGCGGCTGGAATCGGCGGCCAATACCAGCCGTTCGCGTTCGAGACGCTGCTCAACGGGTCGTTCCTGCCGTTCGAAGTCCCACGCGGGCTCGCCCACGAGTGGGCTCACGTCGGCGGCTTCACCGACGAAGGCGACGCGAACTACATCGGAACGCTCGCGTGCCTGCGCTCGGACGACCCGTTGATCCGCTACTCCGGCGCTTTCTGGACGTACGGCGATCTGCCGGAATCCGAGCGCAAGCGGCTGCACCTCGACCCGCGCGTCATCGCGGACTTTCAAGCCAGCCGCGAGCGCTTCTTCCGCCACTACAAGCCGCAGATCTTCGCCTTCCAGTGGCGGTTCTACGATCGCTTTCTGCGCAGCAACGGCGTGAAGCGCGGCGTCGCCTCGTACGGCTTCTTCCTCAAGCTGCTGGTCGGGACGCCGCT
This sequence comes from uncultured candidate division WPS-2 bacterium, assembly GCA_937910425.1. GTDB lineage: Bacteria > Vulcanimicrobiota > Vulcanimicrobiia > Vulcanimicrobiales > Vulcanimicrobiaceae > Vulcanimicrobium. Next base: position 10,151 of record CALEOJ010000302.1, on the reverse strand, counting down.
GGACGCGGACGGCCTCCCGCGGGTGCGCGCACCGCACGGGTAGCGCGTTCGGGCCGGCGTTATGCGAAGGCGGGCGTCAAGCGGCGCGCGTTCTCGGTCGTGATCGCGCGCAGCGTCGCCTCGTCGAGGCCGAGCGCGCGCAGGCCGTGCAGCTCGCCGTCGTACGGGTGCGGCGTGTTCGGGAAGTCGGTGCCGTAGACGATCTGCGTCGCGCCGCGCTCGACGTCCTCGCGGGTGACCTTCACACGCATCGGCGAGTCGAGCGCGAACGCCATCGTCGTGTCGAGGAAAAGACGCGGCTCGCGCTGCGCGAGCTCGATGTAGCGCAGCTGATCCGGAATACCGAAGTGCGCGACGACGATGCGCAGCGAGGGATGGCGCTCGAGCACGCGCGCGATCCGCGCCGGGCCGTTGTTGGTCTCGTACGACCACGGGATCGCGCCGACATGGACGAGGACGAACCCCTCGTGCTCGGCGACGGTCGCGAGCACCGGCCCGAACCGCGGATCGTCGAGCGCCAGGTGCTGCACGTTCTCGTGGACCTTGAGCCCGGCGCAGCCGCCGCGCAATGCGTCACGCATGTCCTCGGCCGGATCCGGATCGTCGAGATGGACGGTGGCGAGCGGCACCGCGCCGGCGCCCAGATCGCGCGCGGTCTCGTTCAGCCACGCGTTCAGATCGCGCGCCATCCCCGCTTTGTGCGCGTACGAGCAGAACGCGAACTTCTCGACGCCGTGCTCGCGCATGATACGCGCGACCTCGCGCGGTTCGGTCGGATGCTCGAGCAGCCAGGGGCTGCGCTCGGCGAACCAGCGCCGGATCGCGGCGAACAGCCGGGGCGGGTGGAGGTGCGTGTGGACGTCGATCACCGCCGCGCATGAGCCCGCACGCGACCGCCCGGGTTGCACTCCGAACCCGGCGCGGCGAACACCCCCAAGCGCTCGGCAACCGTCCAATCCTTAACCTTCGGCCGCCTTGGGCCGCCAGGACTCGGCGGTCGGAGGTCGCACCTCTTTTGGTCATGCAAATCGCGGCCGCAAAGCAGCGGCGAACGCCTGCCTGGGCTAACCTGGCTGGGCTCTCCGTCATCCATCTCGGCGCCCTCGCCGTCTTCATCCCGGGCACGTTTCACTGGAGCGCGCTCGTCGTGCTCTTGGTGCTCTACTATACGACCGGCGCCTGGGGGATCTGCCTCGGGTATCATCGCGTGCTCACGCATCGCAGCGTGAAGCTCGCGCAGCCGCTCGAATGGGCGACGACGATTCTCGGCGTGCTGGCGCTGCAAGGCGGCCCGATCGACTGGATCTCGACGCATCGCGCGCATCACGCGCACACCGACAAGGAAGGCGACCCGCACGACATCCACAAGGGCGTCCTGTGGAGCCACATGGAGTGGCTCTACAAGAGGAACGAGGCGATGCTCTCGCCCGAGGAGCAGGCGCGCCTCGCGCCCGACCTCGCGAACGACAAGTTCTTCCGCTTCATGGAAGCGACGAACGTGTGGTGGACGATCGCGCTGGGCGTCGCGCTGTTCCTGATCGGCGGCTGGTCGTGGCTGATCTGGGGCCTGTTCGTGCGCATCGTGGTGACGTACCACATCACGTGGCTGGTCAATAGCGCCGCACACTACAGCGGCTACCAGAGCTTCCGCACCGATGACAAATCGACGAACAACTGGTGGGTCGCGTTCCTCGCCTGGGGCGAGGGCTGGCACAACAACCACCACGCGTTCCCCTTCAGCGCGCGCCACGGCCTGCGCTGGTTCGAGATCGACTTCACCTGGTGGACGATCAAGGCGCTCGCCTGGATGAAACTCGCGCGCGACATCAAGCTGCCGACGCCGGCGATGGTGCAGCGGCTGAAGATCCCGCGCGTCCGCCGCGTGCAGCGCGAGCGCGCATAACGTTGCTGCCTGAGGCGGGTGGATCGCAGGTGGAGGACCGCCGCAAGGAAGACCGGCGCAAGCTCTACGGCAAGCCGTTTCTTGCCATGCTGCTCGGCGGTCTCCCCGAAGACCGCCGCAAGGGCGAACGCCGCAAAGGCGAACGGCGCCTGCGCCAAGTGCCCTGGCCTCCCGCGGGCGGCGAGCTCACCGAGCGCCGCGCAAGCGGCTAGCCGCGTAGCCGTACCTGGTGGCACGCCGGCCCGGGCTCACGATCACGCAGCTGCAAGAGCAGATCTTCCAGCGCGAGGGCTTCCGCGTCTCATTCGAGCGGCTCGGCGCGGCGAAGGACGAGCTGCCGCCGTACGACTTTCCGGTGATGGCGCCGCAGGGCTGGAAGGTCAGCGACTGGCAGCGCATCCGGCTCGGCGCGTACGTCCTTTTGTTCCGCAGCGTCTCGGTCTACCGCGGCGACGACCAGCCGCTCCCGCGCGACATGAAGCTCGGCCACCTGCGCGACACCTACTACGCGGCGAAGTACGGGTCGCTCACCGCCGACGAGCCGCCGGACAACGTCGTCTCGATCGAGACGGCGACCGGAAAAGGGAGAGCGCGCAAGCGCTGAGATCGACGTGCGTCTGTACCGAATCGTCCTGATCGTCGCGCTGATCGTCGCCGGCTCGCTGTCGGGCGCGACGCCGGCGTCGGCCGCGGTCAACTGCGGTCCTTTTGCGCCGACGGCGTACGGACCGGTGCAGACGTGTGATGCCGGGATTCTCTCGCAACTGCTGGATATCACGGCTCAGGATGAGCCCAACGTGCAGTTGCAGTCGCAATGGTGCTGGGCTGCGTCGATATCGGGAATCTTCGCGTATTACAAGCATCCGGTCAGCCAGGCGCGGATCGTGCAAGAAGCGTACGGCAGCGTCGTCAACATGCCGGGAACGCCGCGAGCGATCATGACGTCGTTGAACCGGCCATGGTTCGACGACGCCGGCCGTCCGTTCCGCGTCTCCGCCGATATCTACAGCGCGAGTTGGGTTACCGCGGCGCAAGATCTGGCGCAAGGCCGACCGCTCATCGTCGGTTCGCTCGGACATGCCATGGTCGTCAGCGCGACCGAATACCGGCGCTTTTCCAACGGCGCCGGTCAGACGCAGTCCGTGACCGTACGCGACCCGTGGCCAACGAATCCGCGGCGCCGGCTCTTGACGCAGCGAGAAGCGTACGGCGTCCAGATGCTGATTCGCATTCGCGTCTTCTGAGCAGACGCATGGCGGGAACGTGTTCGTCGTGAGCGTGGTCAGGCCGCATCGTGCTGCCTGCCCCGAGCGGTGCCCGGTGCTCTCTTGGGCGGCGACTCCGCCCGCAGGAGGATGACCTGAGCCGCATTCACGTCCGCGTCGGCTGCGTGGCCGCAGCGAACGCAGGCAAAGCGTCGTCCCTCCCGGCTTTCTTTGCAGACGCATCCACACGCGGCACACGTCTGCGAACTGTATCTGGCATCGACCTCGATCACCGTGCGAGCAGCGTACGCTGCTTTCTCGCGGATCAAGCTCGCCAGCATCCCGAAACCGGCGTCCAAGAGGGCCCGATTTAAGCCCGCCTTGGCCCGCACCCGAACCCCAGGCAGCTCACACGTCCCTTTGGCGCTGCGCGTCATCGAACGCAGCCGCAGCGACTCAAGGGCGATGCGATCGAACCGCCGCACGATGTAACCGCTTACCTTGTGCAGCCAGTCGCGCCGCGCATTCGCTTCGCGCTCTTTGGCGCGGGCCAGCCGACGCACCGCGGCGATGCGGGCGGCGTCTTTCACGTTGAGCGATCTCCCAATCGCGTCCTTCACGGTGACGGCGTCAAGCGCACGCTGATGGCGTTCGACCGTGGCTCTCCGGCGGGAACCCGACCGCAGGTTCTCGATCATAGTGCCGTCGGAGAGCGCGGCGAGTACACGGATGCCACGGTCGATGCCGACGCTGTGCCCTGCCGCCGGCAGCGGCGATGCCATGCGGTGCGCTTCGAAAGTCGCGTACCAGCGGCCATTCTTGGTCACAAGGAAAGCGCGTCCGAACTCTGGAACGGTCCGCCCCTTGCGCAGCCGAATCGCTCCGACTCCCGGCACGCGAACCCGCCCTTGCAAGGTATCGAGTTTCAACGCACGGCCTCCGTGCGGAAACTCCAGTTGGCTCCATCGGGCAGCCGGCTTGAAGCGGGGATAGCCCGGCTTCTCGCCGCGCTTCATGCGTCGGAAGAATGCGGCAAAGGCCAGGTCTAGGCGATTCAGCACCGCGTCCTCGCACTCGCGGTAGACGTCGGCGAAACGCGGCTCGACCCGGCGCAACTCGGTGAGTTGCGCGTACTGCTCACGGCTGGGTAACGAGACGCGGCGCGTCGTCCAGGCGTCGCGCCGCTGCTGGAGCAGAGCATTGTAGAGCTCGCGAGTAACGCGCAGCATCGTGTGCAGCGAACGTTCTTGCGCGCAGGTCGGATAAAGCCGAACTCTGTGCAGCCAACGGAGCTGACCATCGAAGCGCGATGCCACGAGGTCATTCTCCTGCGATGCTGTGCCAGCGTCATGGCACCACAGGCCCGAGACTCCCCGCAGGGCACCAGATGGCCCCGACGAGCCGCGCGCTGCGTTATACTCCGCCGCTACTCCGGCCTGTGCTTGATCGTCGAATTGCAGCTAGGCCCGTCGTCGATGAACCGCCGTCGTGTCGCGGCTCTCTCCTTGCAGTCAAAAACAGAGCGGGAACGTGTCGGAATCGAACCGACCAGCCGCCTTGCGACGGCCTCACCAGTTTTGAAGACTGGGCGAGCCACCAGACCCGTACGCTCCCACGGCGCCGAGGAACCGCCTTCCGCGCCGGTCGAGCGAGCCCCCGCATCACCGATCGGGGCTCGAGAGTCGATCGTCGAAGAAGCGCCCGGGTTCAGATACGTCGAAACCGCCCAAATGACCGGACCGAACGTCTACACGCGCGACCAACTTGCCCAACTCCTCGGTCAGCCGTTTCGCGAGTTGACGCAAACCAAGATGAAGACGGCCGCGCGCCGGAAGATCACTGCGACGTATATGCCGGTTCACAACGGATATGCGTACCGATGCGGCTGCAAGGCCGTGCTCTCCGGGACCGGGGGATCATACATCTTGCGACCCTGCGGGGCTCATCGAGACCTGGCCTAGGTTTCACCCTGCTGCGTCAGTGCATGTGCTTGGCGGAATCGCCGTTGACGTCGTAACCGCGCATCGTGTCGTACATTGCGATCTGGCCGGCGTCGAGGGCGGCGCGGGTCTGGATGTGCGCGAGGAGGTGCGCGGCGCGCAGGCGGCCTTGCAACTCGGCGATGTGCAGCGTCGCCGCACGCAGCGAACCAGCGTCGATCGTGCCGGCGGCGAAGCGTCCGTCGAGATCGGCCTCGGCATCGACGATCGCACGGCCGCGCGGGACCGCGGTCGCGCTCATCGTTTTCTCGGCGGCTTCGATTCGCGCGCGCTGCGCCGCCGTCAAGCCGAGGTGATCGGCCATCGCGAGGATGTGCTTCGGTCCGGGGTAGTGGTTCAGCTCGCCGGCCTTCGCGAGCCCCATCCCCTCACCGGCAAGATATGCTTTGACCTCGTCCGGCGAGAGTGCTTTGATCGAGCGCTGTTCCTGGCCGCCGTACGGCGAGACGGTCTGCGCGAGCGCGCCCAGCGGGACGAGCGCGGCGAGCACGACGAGCGCGATAGCCTTGTTCATGTCGACCTCAATTCCAAGGGGTGATGCTGACGTGGATCGCGCCGTCCTGTAGCTCGCCGCCGACGAGCCGCAGCGCGCGGTCGACCTCGTCGAGGCCGAATGCGTGGGTCGACATCGCTTCCAAGTCGACCGTCTTTTGCGCCATGAGTGCGAGCGCCATCTCGACCGAGCGGAACGAATGTCCGCGCACGCCGCGCACGGCGATCTGCTGGCGGATCACCGTATCGATCGCGAAGCCGTCGATCGGCGCCTCCTTGTAGCTCGCGAGCAACAGCGTGCCGCGCTTGCGGATCAGCTCCAGCGCGCCGTTCACCACCTGCGCGCCGCCGCCGGACGAGACGTCGATCACGAGATCGGCGAGCGCGCCGCCCGTCGCCTCGCGGACGATCGCGTCCAGCGACTCGGCGTCGACCTGCACCGTGATGTCGGCGCCGAGCCGCCGCGCGACGTCGAGCCGGTGCGCGTCGCGCGCAAGGCCGGTGGCAATCACGGTCTGCGCGCCGGCGGCTTTGGCGGCGACGACGCACGCCAGCCCTTGCTGCCCGGGACCTTGCACGACGACCGTCTGTCCGGGCCCCGCCCGCCCGTCGATGCATGCCCACTGAAAGCCGTTGCCGAGCGGCAGCGCCATCGCCGCGAGCCGCGCTGAAACGCCCGCCGGAACTCGGTGCAGCACCGAGCGCGGATGCAGGTATTGGAATTGGCTGAAGCCGCCCCACAGCCCGGGATCGACGTCGAGCGGCGTCCAGCCGTAGCGCAGCGCGCCCGCGCGTTTGTTGTCGGTCTGCAGGCACGAGCGGTACTCACCCACACGACAGTCCTCGCAGTAGCCGCACGGCAGATACTCTTCGAGCGCGACGAGGTCGCCTTCGGTGACGCCCCAGCGTTCGCGCGCGACGTCGCCGAGCGTTTCGACGATGCCGACGTTCTCGTGGCCGAGGATGCGCGGGCCGGTGCTCCCGTCGGCGTAGTACGGGACGTCGCTGCCGCAGATCCCCGCCGCAACCACGCGCATCAGCCCGCCGTCGGACGGGATCTCCGGCAGCGGCAGTTCGCGTATCTCGGTTCGCTTCGGCGCGACCTGCACGGCCGCACGCACATGCGTCACCCGCCGCTCCAGCGCTCGAACAGCGCGTTCTCGATTCCGAACTGATCGAGCGCTTTCCCGACCGTGTGCGCCACCACGTCCTCGATCGTCTTCGGACGCGAGTACATCCCGGGGACCGGCGGCAAGATCACTGCGCCCATCTCCGCCAGCTGCACCAGCATGCGCAGATGACCGACGTGCAGCGGCGTCTCGCGGACGACCATCACCAGCGTGCGGCGCTCTTTCAAACAGACATCGGCTGCGCGAGCGAGCAGGTTGTCGTTGAACGAGTGGGCGACGGCGGATGCGGTCTTTATCGAGCACGGGATGATGAGCATCCCCGCGGTGCGGAACGATCCGCTCGAGATCGGCGCCGCCAAGTCGCCGTCGCGGTGGACCGCGTCCGCGAGCGCTTCGAAATCCGCCGCCGTGTAGGCCGTCTCGAGCTCGATCGTCTGCCGCGCCTGCGCCGAAAGGACCAGGTGCACCTCGACATCGTCGACCGAGCGCAGGACCTTGAGCGCCGTGTACGCGTAGAGTGAACCGCTCGCCCCCGAGACGCCGACGATCAGGCGGCGGCGAGCGCTCTTCGACGAGGTCATGGTGCGTATCTTGAATCCCCGGGAGGGGAAACCCCGTTTTATCCGAGTCAATTCCCCTGTCATCCTGAGCTTGTCGAAGGGCCCTTGCCGCGCGGCCGTTCTCGCGCTCGTCCCCACCGCGTCGCTCGCGGCGTGCGCCCGGCAGCCGCAGGGCGGCGGTACCGCGCCGGCGACCGGCGCGACGCTGATCGTCGCGCAGCAGCGCGAGCCGAGTTCGCTGAACCCGGCCCTCGAGAACGGGACATCGTCGACCGAGTGGGGCGAGCTGCTGTTCCAGTACCTGGTGAAGTACGACGATCGCGGGACGCTGGTCGGGGACGCGGCGACCGCGGTGCCGACGCCGCAAAACGGCGGGATCAGCCGCGACGGCCTCACGATCACCTACCATCTGCGCCGCGGCCTGCGTTTCGCCGACGGCACGCCGCTGACGGCGCGCGACTGCGTGTACTCGATCGACGCGATCAACGATCCGGCGAACCGGCCGCAGTCGCGCTTCGGCTACGACGTCGTGCGCAAGGCCGAGGCACCCGACGACGGCACGCTCGTGCTGCACCTGAAGCGCCCGTTCGCGCCGCTGATCGTCCTCGTGCTGGCGCCGCAAGGCTTCCCGATCCTGCCCGCCCACCTGCTCGCGAAGCTGCCGAACTTCAACGAGGTCCCGTTCGACTCGGCGCCGATCGGTTCGGGGCCGTACGTGGTGACGAAGTGGACGCGCGGCGACCGCGTCGCGCTGCGCGCGAACCCGTACTATTACAGTGGCAAGCCGAAGATCGAGCGGATCGACATCCGCTTCGTCGCCGACCCGAACACCGCGATGAACCTGCTGCGCACGAAGGAGGCCGGCGGCTATTTCTCCGACCAGGATTACGGCGACTATCCGCTCCTGCGGCGGATCGCCGGGATGCGCACGACCAGCACGCCGATGAACGCGGTCGGCGCGATCATCTTCAACACGCAGGACCCGGTGACGCGCGATGCGCGCGTCCGCCGTGCGCTCGCCGCCGCGCTCGACATCCCCTCGATGATGCAGAAGACGTATCGCGACGCGGTCAGCACGCACGAGGCCGGTCGCGGCCTCTTCATCTGGGCATACGATCCGCAGGCGTACCCGGACGTGCGCTACGACCCGCAGCGGGCGCGCGCGCTGCTCGACGCGGCCGGCTGGAAGCCCGGCGCCGACGGCGTGCGCCGCAAAGACGGCCGCGCGCTGGAAGTATTGCTGATCATCCAGGCCGCAACGCCGGGCGACGCGCTCATCGGGAACGCGATCGCGCAGTACGAGAAGGCCGTCGGCGCGCTGGTGACGCTCAAAGCGTTCAACATCACGCAACTGGTCGCGCCGGCGGACCAGGGCGGTCCGGTGTACGGGGGCAAGTTCCAGATGGCCCTGTATTCGTTCGTCAACGGCGACGACCCGGACACGACCGATCAGTTCAGCTGCGGAACCGTGCCGCCGCGCGGCTACAACAAGTCACGGCTCTGCGATCCGCGGATCGACGCGCTACTCGCGCGCGGCCAGCGCACCTACGACACCGCGCAGCGGAAAGCAGCCTACGCGCAGCTGCAGGCGATCCTGCACGCGCAGCTGCCGATCGTGCTGATGTACCAGCGCCCCGAGCTCGACACGTTCACCGAGCGCCTGCGGCACCAGACGACGTCGCTCTCGACCGCGTGGTGGAACGTGGGCGCGTGGGAGCTCGCTCCCTAGCGCGCGCTACGCTTCGTCTTCGTGCTCCGGCGGGTCCTCGAGCGTGATCGGACCCTCGAAGACTTCCAGGATCTCGCTGCCGGCGATGACCACCGCATCGCGTTCCTTGTCGACGATCGCTTCGCTCGCTTCGAGCCATGCGATCGGACCGTCATCTTCCTCGCCCTCGCCCGGCGCGAGGAAGGCGAACTCGAGCAGGCCGACGGCGGCGAGCGCGTCGACGATCGCGGCGGCCGGCCCGAGCGCCGCGCTGCGTGCCGATTCGTCGCCTTCGTCGACCTTGCGGAGGATCGAGCGGAGCTCTTCCGAGAGGTGCTTCGCCACCTCAGCGTGGTCGAGCGGATCGGCTTGCGTCTGGGTATCGTCGTGGTTCACGCAGCCCGCCTTCGCGGCTGCACGCGGAAAAGCATCGCCACGGCAAGCCCTCGCTCGCTCGCCGCCCGCGCGCGCGAGGGAACGCGCGCACGCGGTTGCGCGTTCCCTTGCAAGTGTTCACGATGACGCACGCTCGCCCGCGCACGCTCCTTGCAGTACTCGCGCTGGCCGCCTTGACGTTCGGCGCGTTTCCGGCCGCCTCGCCCGCGGCTCAGGCGATGAAGAAACCCGCGACGAAAAAACCCGCTGCAAAGAAGGTGGTACCACGCGGCTATCACCCGCATACCGGACCGGCGCCGGCCGACGAATACTTCGGACGGCTGCAAATGAGCGTCCTCGGCGTGCGCAACAAGGTGAAGGACCTCGGACTCAGCGCCGACCTCCACCCGGAGCACGACGCGGCGGTGCTCGGCAATGCGCTCTGGGTCGAAGACGCGATGCGCGACTGGGCGAAGAAGTATCCGTTCGACCGCTGGCTGCCGCGCTACGCGTACGCGCTCGAGCAAATCTACGAAAGGATTCCGGGTGACGGCGCGCACCGACGCGCCGTCAAGCAGATCGCGTATCTCACCGCGTACTTCCCGCAGACGGTGTACGGCCGGATCGGCCGCGCGAAGCTGGCGATGGGGATCCCGACCCCCGACCCCGGGGATCACCCGGTCGTGCTCACCGAGCTCGAGCGGCTCGCGCTGATCGACGGCAAGGTGAAGCCGACGCCTCCGCCCGCGCCGATGCCGGCGGCGACGCCGTCCCCGGC